>CAIKGX010000079.1 GCA_903827075.1 uncultured beta proteobacterium
TCCCAGATCCCTGACGAAGCAAGCGAATGCCCATCAAAATTAATATCAAAGAGGTAAAGCCAAATAAGGGGCGTTGAACAGGTACAAGATATTGTTGCCATACCACCACACCTATCCATGCTGCCAAGGATCCGAGCAACATATAGGTCGTCAGACGACCCAAATGCATGATGAACTGGAGATAAAAGAGTTGGGATTTGCTTTGCAAAAGGGTGATGGAAGCATCTTGTGCCCTATTGGGACGCTCAATTGCCGCTGCGATACCTCCACACATCAGGGCACAGTGCCAGCCACTGACAAGCGCGCCTAAAAAAACTGCTAGTAGCAGGCTACTAGTTAGCATTTCATGCCCAAAATCGTTTGTTTGATAAAAGTCAAATCCATCGTCCCAATAGAATAAAATTGTCCCATAATCAATCCAATATGAACTACACCAGCTCCGACTCCCCCAACAGCAAATGCTCAGTATGCGTACTGGGTCAATTTTGCCTACCAGTAGGGCTCACACCCAGCGACGTTATCAAAATTGATACTTTAGTAAAGGAGCGTGTTCACCTCCAAAAAGGGGAAAACCTCTATCGCCATGGTGACCCCTTAAGCTCAGTCTACAGCGTTCGCTTTGGTACCCTAAAAACAGAATACTGCCTCCAAGATGGTCGTCAGCAAGTTATTGGCTTTCATCTTCCTGGGGAAATTCTGGGTTTAGATGGTATTGGTGAAGGTCACTATCAGTCCGATGCCATTGCCCTTGAAGAGAGCGAAGTCTGCATCATTCGCTATGAAGCCTTCGAAGATCTAGCCCGTCAAATTCCAGTACTCCAACATCAATTTCATCGCATCCTTAGCCGTGAACTCACCCAAGATCAACGGCACTTACTCTCTTTGGGAACCATGCGTGCAGAAGAGCGTTTAGCAGCATTCTTGCTGAACCTGTCTCAGCGTCTGGCAGCTCGCGGTTATGTCAATAATGAGTTTGATTTACGTATGAGCCGCGTGGAGATTGGTAGCTATTTAGGTATTCAGATTGAAACTGTCAGTCGGATGCTTTCACGCTTTGCTGAATCCGGTTTGATTCAAATAAAACAACGCCATATCAAACTCATCGATATGGATGGACTCTACGAGCTAGCAGGTACTCCCAATCCGGAGCGCCCGCCTCAAAATAAGCCCTGCGACTGAGTCATCGCCAAGTCGATTAAATTAAGCCGCGATCTGAGCCTTTTTCAGACTCAGTATCAATTCCCGGAAGAATGTAGGCAGTCAACGCGCTCGAGAATGAGCAAAAGACCCAGATAATAAAAAACCCGATGGTATAAATACCTTCATCAGAAATATCAGGGTGATGCCCAAAGAACATGAGCTCAGAAGGATGAACCATGCTAAATAACAAGCCCTCGGCCATACCAGCCACCAAAAAAGAGGGCCACATAATCCAGATAAACAAGCGGTATTTCATTTGGAGGTCTGCTCAACTTTAAGGCCATGCTTGACGACACCATCTCGCACCGGCTTATCAGCATACATATTTAAGGCAAGATAAATGGTAATGGCGCAACCGACTGCCGCGACCGCAGGGCCACTAATCAATAGCCATGGCCACAACTGCTTGAACCAAGGCTTAGTAATTTGTTGTTCTGTCATATTCATCCTCTCTATCTATCGCCGTGCAGCTTAACGTGGAATAATAAAGCTTGATTTTTCTTCACGGGTTCGAATAATCGACTTCCCGCCCGATATCTCTTCCGCAGATATATCAAAATGAATGGGGTAATTACCAGATTCATTTTGACCAATAGTAGTGCTTACTTTAATTGGCATCAACTGATTACTTGCAGGGGCCACATCAATTTCGCCCACTTCTCTGCCTTGAGAATTTAAAATCTTGAGGTCAGCCAATCCCGAGGCCTTCACATGGACCTTCATAGCACTTTCAGAAGCATTCATGATTTGAATGCGATAGATATTCTCAATCCGTACCCCATCTACCTCGCGCGCTAAAGCGCCCCGATCGCGCATGACATCTACCCGCAATGGATTGCGGGTGGCCAAGGAAACTAAGAATGCTGAAGTAAGCACGGTAATGAAAGCGACATAGATTAAGACCCGTGGGCGCAAGATATGCCGAATGGCACTTTGATTTGTCTCTTGATCCTCAATGGCCCTCTCGGTTGTATACCGAATTAAGCCCTTTGGATAATCTACTTTCTCCATCACCTGGTCGCATGCATCAATGCAGGCACCGCAACCAATACACATGTATTGCAATCCATCCCGAATGTCGATACCCGTTGGACAAACCTGAACACAGATACTGCAATCAACGCAGTCACCTAATCCCAAAGAGGCGTGATCGGCTGACTTGCTACGACTACCCCGAGGTTCTCCGCGAACTTTATCGTACGTTACAAGGAAAGTATCTTTATCCACCATCACGCTTTGGAAGCGTGCATAGGGGCACATATATTTACAAACCTGCTCGCGCATGAAACCGGCATTACCCCAAGTTGCAAAAGCATAAAAGCACAACCAAAAAGTCTGCCAAGGGCCAAGAGCTAAATGCAAAATAGCCGTGCCTAAGGTACCGATTGGCGTGAAGTAGCCGATAAAAGTAAAGCCGGTCCAAAAAGCAATCAGTAGCCAGAGAAAATGTTTGGTAATTTTGATGCGCCACTTACGAACACTCCATGGCCACTCTTCACCATCTAGACGAATACGTGCAAAGCGATCACCTTCGACCTTACGCTCGATCCACATAAAGATTTCGGTATAGACCGTTTGCGGACAGGCATAACCGCAAAATAAACGGCCAGCAATCGCCGTGAAAAGAAATAGCGCTAAAGCAGAAAGGATTAAAAGGAGTGTGAGATAGATCACATCCTGTGGCCACAAAACTAAGCCAAAGATATAAAACTTACGCTGAATTAAATCAAAAAGAACGGCTTGACGGCCGTTCCAGCTAACCCAAGGCAACCCATAAAAAAGCAGCTGCGTTGCGATGACTAGAATCAGGCGCCATCGTGCAAATAGCCCGCTCACTGAGCGTGGGTAAATCTTTCGCCGGACCTCATAAAGTGATTCTTCTATGACATCAATCGGAATAGGCTTCCCAACCGGCGAATGATCTGACACTATTTACTTCTTCACCTGTGCAGGTTGTTTATTGTTCGATAAACCCCAAACATAAGCAGTCAAGAGATGAATTTTCTCAGGACTGAGTACTTTGTCTTGAGCAGGCATCATCGCCATACGACCTTTTGTTATGGACTCAACAATCACTGCCTCAGAACCACCATACAACCAGGTCTTATCCGTTAAATTAGGCGCGCCCAAAGCAATATTGCCTTTACCATCCGCACCATGACAAGCCACGCAGTTTGCTTTAAATACTTCA
>CAIKGX010000080.1 GCA_903827075.1 uncultured beta proteobacterium
ATGAGCTTGGTCTGGCTGGTAACCAGGGAGGATTGCAAATGATCAAACCTGCCTTACCCTGAGGAAATAAATTCGCTTTGACAATTTCGATCTGGGTTGATAAACCCAAACGCTCCATGTTGTCCTGAGCACAGGCAAGTGCCCGCTCATCCTGATCGGTTCCGATAACTTTTTGTACCCCGCGCATTGCCAGGACAACAGACAGCACCCCCGTGCCCACTCCGATATCAAAAGCAATCGAATCTGTCTGAAGACAAGTTGGTAATGGCGCATTGCACACGAGCTCAATATATTCCCCGCGAATAGGTGAGAAAACGCCGTAGTGAGGATGGATCCGAATCTCTTTGTCACCATTAGCGAGAATAGATACACCCTTATTGCGCCACTCATGCGCGCTAATGACGCCCAATAACTCGCGCAAGGAAACAATATAGGCTTCACCCACATTGCCATAAGCATCTAGACAGGCCTGAGCAATGTCAGGTGCGCGTCTTAAGGAAATGCTGTGATCACTATTACATTGAATCAATAGCATTCCAAGGATGCGAGCGCGTTGAGATTGCGTGAGGCGGTGTCTATTAAAAATATCTAGAGTAGCTTGTCCTGCAATTTCCCCCACTACCTTCTCAGCGCCCTTCGCTACCCGTTTAGATTTCTTAGAAGGCCTATCAACCCTTCTGACTAATGCTTGTAATAGTTGCCTAGCATTTTGAAAGTCGCCCTTCCAGAGCATGGCAGTGCCCTCACAAGCGAATCGATAGGCCTCATCAGCAGTAAGAGTGTCATCAGCAATGACAACTCTTTTATGAGGTGCAATGCTATTTTCAGAATGCCAAAGCGCTTCACAACTTTGCTCGCCCTCTTCCCATCTGATTGTCGTGTTGAGAGTCATGAATTACTGAGGCGCATGATCCTCAGGGGTAACGTCCAGCGCAATCAAAAACCGAGAAACCATGTTGTATGCAGCAATCACACTGACCAACTCAACGGTATCGGTACTACCTAAGGTAGATTGCAGGCGCCTCATTAAATCTGGATCAACTTTGATGTTGCGAGTCATTTGAAATGTCAGGGCCACTGCATCTTGCTCTACACCACTAAAAATCTCTACTGGAAAATCCGCTTGTCCAATCAAACGCAAAGCGTCGACCTGCGCTTCAGTGCCACCAGCAGCTCTAAAAGGCGGCGCATGGTGAAAGAATTCATATTCAGCACCATTCAGAACAGCAACACCGCACATAGCGAGTTCACGGAGCTTAGGATCAAGGGATAAGTTATTTCGAATCTCACCAATGAAATGATTCCAACCTTCAGCAATGGGTACGCTATGCAGCAACATACGATCTAAATTAATAAACTGGCCTCCGCGCCTCTTTCGAATAGCGGCAACCAATTGCGCTGGCTCAGCCAAATCTATTGGCTGATAAGGTATTAATCGTTCAGACATCGCTTTACTGACCACCCTCTCTAATATTGTTCTCAATGACAAACTTGCCCCACTGACCGATCTGCTTACCAATGAAGTTACGAGCAACTTCAGGGTCTCCCGCCATGATCTCAATTCCTTGAGCGCGTAATTTATCCGAGACGGCAGGTGTCTTCAAAGCTTTAGTCACCGCTTGGTTCATGGCATTGATAATTGCGGGTGGTGTTTTACCCGGCGCCAATATAGCCCACCAAGCTGGTGCATTAAATCCAGGGAAGCCACTCTCAGCAATAGTTGGAACTTTAGGCAACTCGGGTGAACGCTTTGGAGTAGTAACGACCAATGGAATAACGCCGCCGTTATCTATATGAGGTTTAACCAAAAACAAAGACCCCACTGCTAATTGAACCTGACCGCCCAAAGCATCTTGCATTAAAGGACCGCCCCCGCGGTAGGGAATGTGATTCCAATCAAAGCCAGCCTTTTGCGCCAACTGCGCAATCGCTAAGTGTCCAAGGCTGCCAATCCCAATTGAGCCATAGCTAAACTTTTCTTTTTTCTTGGAAAGCTCTACCAACTGCTTAAAGCTAGTGATGCCAGAAGCTTTACTAGCAACCAATACCATTGGCGATGTACCAATCAAGGTAACAGGCGCAATATCTTTGATAGTGTCATACGGAAGTTTGTCTTTTAGACTTGGGTTCACTCCGTGAGTATCGAAAACAAGCGCAAAGGTATAACCATCAGGCTCTGAGCGAGCCATGGCAGCAGTACCAATCACACCCGAGGCGCCACCAATATTTTCAACAATGACGTTTTGCTTTAATTCAGCCTGAAGAACCGGGGCCAAAATTCGAGATACCTGATCAACAGATCCCCCTGGCGGGAAAACAGCGATGAGCTTAATGGGCTTTTGGGTGGGCCAAGACCCTAAACCGCTACTTTGAGCGAGAACTAGGCTACTGAAGCTAAGTATGGCAAAGCCGACAAATAGGGCTTTTTTGCCCATTTTTGATATAAATTGCATGAATCATCTCCTTATATTTATAACAAGAGATTACCACCCCAGCCCTTGCTTGTTTGATAATAGAGGGTATAGATATATGAGAGTAAATGTATGAAGCCCATTTTGAATATTGCCGCCTATTTATTTGTCAGCCTGGATGATTTGCCTGAGTTGCGCACCAAAATGATGAACGAGTGCAATTCTCGCGAGCTCAAAGGGACCATTCTGCTTACTGGAGAGGGCATCAATATGTTCTTAGCTGGCAAAGAGACTCCATTGCGCGGCTTTTTAGAGTGGCTTCAAACAGACTCCCGTTTCAAGACTCTAGAAGCAAAAGACAGTTGGTCTGATGATCAACCATTCAAGAAAATGCTGATCAAGCTCAAGAATGAAATTATCCGGATGAATCACCCCACCATTCGTCCTGAAGAAGGTCGCGCTAACTTTATCGCCCCCAAGAAATTACAGGAATGGCTTGATCGTGGCACTGATGATTTAGGTCGCCCGGTAGTCATGATTGATACGCGCAATGCCTTTGAAGTGGATTACGGTACATTTGAAAATGCCCTTCACTTTAATATTCACAAATTCACCGAGTTTCCAGAAGCAATAGCTGCACACAAAGAAGCGCTGGCTGATAAGACTCTTGTTAGCTTTTGTACTGGCGGAATACGTTGTGAAAAATCTGGTTTGTATATGCGTGAGATTGGGATGCAACATAGTTATCAACTAGAAGGTGGCATCTTGAAGTACTTTGAAGAGGTTGGCTCAGCACATTATCAAGGCAGATGCTTTGTCTTTGATGAACGAGAAGCTTTAGAGCCCACCCTAGACTCTATTCCCGTAGAGCACTCTATCCGCAAAAAAATTAGCGCTTAAAACTTAAGCGATACCACGCTTGTCATAGTCTTTAAGCAGACTTGCCAACCAAGGTAAAGTGCTCGACTACTGGTGGCTTTATAAAAAATGGTCCAACAATAGTGCGCCAGTCAGCAAAGGCCGCTGACCCCCGAAAGTCCATAGTGTGATTCTCCAGGGTCTCCCAATATATCAATAAAAGATAGCGGGAAGGGCTCTCCATACTATGATTGACTTTAAATCCACGAAACCCCTTGGACTGAGCAATCACAGTTTCTACACCACGCAAAATAGCCTCCTCAAACTGAGGTCCTTTGCTAGGATCAATTTCTATATCGCAGTGCTCCAAAATCATATGCTTCCTTTGTAAAAAATAATTTGCTATCAATAGTAGAATTTACCAAGACCACTAGATTAGTCGATTAATAATAAATCGGATTTCAGACTTTTCCTTTATTCCTCAGCGCCAAACCCGATTACTACAGCAGAAAGTACCAAACACAATATGGCAGAATTACCTCACATCGTCATTCTTGGAGACTATGAGCGCGCCCTGCGTCGCTTCTCTCACTGGGACAAGCTTGACCAACAAGCAAAACTCACCATTCATCATGAGCCTCTACAAAATGAGGCTTTATATGAAGCAGTAAAAGATGCTGATGCTATTGCCATCGTGCGAGATCGCTCACCATTTAATGAGGCCATGATTGCACGTTTACCAAAACTCAAGTTCCTCATGTTTACAGGTGAACGTAACGGGACTTTGGAAGCTGCTGCACTAGTCTCAAGAAATATTCCCATGGGATGCACTCCTGGTGGCCCCTCTAAGGAAACCACCGCTGAATTAACTTGGGCGCTCATATTGAGTGGATCAAAACGCTTGATTGAGCAAAATAAGTTGATTGCATCTGGTGGATGGCGCGATGAATTATCCGTCCTTCCGATGCTCTCTGGAGAGCGCTTAGGCGTAATGGGTCTTGGTGCCATTGGTAGTCGCGTTGCTCGAGTAGGCAATGCCTTTGGTATGGAGGTGGTCACCTGGAGTCCTCGCATGACACCAGAACGCGCAGCGAGTGAGAATGCAAAATCGGTTAGCCTTGATGAGTTACTCGGTACCTCAAAAATAGTCACCATGCATTTAGTTGCCGGTCCTGGGACTAAAGGCATTATCAGCGCTGATCAGCTCGCACTCATGCGCCCTGATGCACTGCTAGTTAATACTTCTCGTTCTGCCCTCATTAATATGGCTGACCTACAAGATGCACTCAAAATTGGTCGCCCAGGACAAGCAGCAGTTGATGTATTTGATATTGAGCCTTTGCCTGTAAACGATCCCTTACGTAATACTCCAAATCTGTTGGTCACGCCACACCTGGGCTTTATCGCCGAACCGATTTTTGAAACCTTCTCCAAGGGAATTACGGAAACATTGGAAGCTTGGTTAAATCAAAAACCCATACCTCACCCCTTTAATCCTTGAGTGCTTTGAAAACACTTTCCCCCAAAGAGCTCTTTATTGGGTTTAGCAAAATCGGCTTATCTGGTTTTGGCGGTGTACTTCCTTGGGCACGCCGAACCATTGTTGAGCAGGAGAAATGGTTGAGTTCGGAGGAGTTCAATGCCATGCTAGGGATCTGCCAAATTGTCCCAGGGCCCAATATTGTGAATCTAGCGGTCTGCGTGGGTAGTAAGTTTGCAGGTGTGCGTGGTGCTCTTGGCGCTGTCTTAGGCTTGATGTTGGGACCTAGCGCCATTGTGATTTTGCTGGGCATGCTTTATGAGTATTACAGCTACCTTCCCGCTGTACAGGGAATGTTGCGGGGAATTTCAGCGGTCGGCATTGGATTGATTGCCGGCACGGGATTGAAAATGATGCGCAATGAATTTATTTACCCGCCTATGTTGCTAGTGGTAGCTTTCACTGTTATCGCAGCTGGCTACTTTCATTTAGGCTTAGGCTTAGTCGTGCTCATTGCTTTGCCAATGACACTGTATCTTGCATGGTTAAAGGTAGGAAAATTATGAGCGCATTGATTGGTCTATTCCTCAAGCTCTCCGCTTTTTCAGCTCTAGCATTTGGCGGGATTAACGCCCTTCTGCCCGCCCTGTATGAACTCTCAGTAACCCAAGAGCACTGGCTTACCACCCAGACATTTGCTGATTTCTTTGCTATTGCCCAAGCGGCACCAGGCCCCAATCTCATGACGGTGACACTGATAGGATGGCATGTCAGTGGAGTTATCGGCGCAGTAGTTGCATCGATTGCTATCTGCTGGCCTTCGTCCATCATGGTGTATTTTTTGCAAAACTATATTAGCAATATGCGTAATCTTAAAAAGCAAAAGATGATTCAATTTGCTGCTAGTGCCCTAGCCGTAGGCTTAGTTTTGGGATCCGCATGGGGCATCTCTAGCCAGATCAATCAAAACCTTCAAGCGTATGCACTTACCTTGGCCACAATTATTGTTGTACTATTTACCCGCTGGCATCCACTGTATTTCATTGGAATTGGCGGTGCGCTTGGGGTGCTTGGCCTCATCTAAATGTAATCAAAAGTGCTCGGGGTTCGATATGAAAATCATTCATATATATGCAAAGTATTTGCTAAGTGTTGCAACGCTATTAACACCATTGCTTTCAAGCGCTCAGACCACCTATCCAAATAAGCCCATTAATTTCATCGTGCCTTATGGTGCAGGCGGTAGTGCGGATTCTCGTAGTCGGCAAATTGCCCAAAAGATGAGTCTAATATTAAAGCAGCCCATCATCATCGATAACAAGCCTGGTGCCGGTGGAAATATCGGTACTGAATTTATCTCCAAAGCTGTCCCAGATGGCTACACCATTGGAATGGGGAACTTTGCCCCTATGGCAGTCAACAAAACTTTATTTGGGAATTTACGTTACGACCCCGAAACTGACTTAAGCCCTGTAGTGCTAATAGAAAAGGGGCCGCTGGTATTGGTGGTAAATCCCAATTCCTCCTATAAAACAATTCAAGATATTGTGAGCGCTGCCAAAGCAAAACCAGGCGTGCTCACTTTCTCTTCCGGTGGAATTGGTGGCAGCCATCAGCTTTCGGCAGAACTATTTCAGCAAGCCACGGGTATCAAGATGATTCATGTGCCCTATAAAAGTGGCTCTGCTGCCCTCACCGACTTGATGGCGGGCAATGTTGACATGATGTTTGATCAAATGTATTCAGCTGTGCCAAGCATCAAAGCCGATAAGCTACGGCCGATTGCGATTACCAGCAAGAAGCGCTCGCCTTTATTGCCTCAGGTCCCCAGCTTTACTGAAGTAGGCTATCCCACAATAGAGGTGCTCAATTGGCAGGGGATTATTGTTCCCAAGGGCACTCCTAAGCCCATTATTGATCAACTGAATACTGCAGCTAACGAAGCCTTAAAAGACCCACAGATCAGAGAGATCATGCTTTCTCAAGGAAATGAAATTGGCGGGGGAAGCCCTGCAGATTTTGCAGCCTTAATTAAATCCGAGTCTGCTAAGTGGAGTGCTGCTGTCAAAGCGGGCAACATTAAGCCTGAATGAAATAGCAGGGCACCACTTTATTTGAGCGCTTGATAAGTCAAGATACCCAAGAAGGTTAAGACCAAAGAACCAAATAAATGCAGAAGTGCTGTTCCTAGCGCCCAAGTTACCTCACCCCGCTGCATGAACCCAACCACTTCAGCAGAAAAACTAGAGAAGGTGGTAAGGCCACCTAAGAAACCCGTAATAATTAACAATCTCCACTCAGGAGAGAGAGCTGGATTGTTACCAAAAAAGGCTACGGCTATACCAATTAAATAACCGCCCACCATATTAGAAATAAAAGTTCCCAAGGGGAGTGTCGATGCCATGCTTACTGTTGCAAAATTAAACCCGGCCCTGAGCAAGGCCCCAAGACCTGCACCGCAGAAAATAGCAAGGATGGATAACCACATAATCAATATCCTATTGAATAGAAAAACTCAGCATGCTGATGGAACCCATTTCCAAACCATCTACCAACACTTTGGCATGCTCCTGCCCCTCTTGTAAAGCGAGTATGTAGAGTGCGGGCCAATAATGCTCTGCTGTAGGTATGGATAAATGGGCGGCATCTCCATATTCCTGCCATTGAATCAAGGGCTCATGATGATCGGCGCGCATCTCTGAAGTAAAAAATGCATTGAACTCTGTGGCCCAAGGATAAGGCTCTACTCCTTCACCCCAATGCATCGTACTAAGATTGTGAACGACATTGCCGCTCGCCAGAATCAAAATATTCTCGTCTCGCAAAGGGCGTAGTTGTTTTGCCAACTCGTAGTGCTCTTGAGCAGTTTTAGATCCATCTAAACTCAGTTGAACAACGGGAACATCTGCACGGGGATACAAATACTTCAATACCGACCAAGCACCATGGTCAATACCCCATTCATGCTCCTCTAGCACTACTGGAACATCCAGCAATTCTTGAATGCGATCAGCTAGCGCCGGACATCCAGGTGCTGGGTATTGAATGTCAAACAGCGCTTGTGGAAATCCACCAAAATCATGAATCGTTTTAGGCTTAGTCATTGCGGTGATCCAAGTCCCACGAGTGACCCAATGCGCAGAGATGACTAAGATAGCATCGGGACGCTGAAGAGATTGACCTAAAGACGCCCAAGCCGCTGTATAGCGATTGGGCTCGATAGCGTACATTGGACTGCCATGGCCAGCGAATACTGCAGGTTGGCGATGGCCGGTCATGAAATACTAATTAACCGAATACATAACCAGTATGTGCTGCAACTAATGCAAATAAAATAGCTAAGCTAGTAGCGGCTGCCAACATCACGATCAAAGTAATGATCTTTTTGTTGATTTCTTCTTTTGATTCCTTGTGCCATTCGTTCATGCTAAATCCTCATTAAACACATTTATTAATAGGGCAATTATCCACTATCGTCCGCGTCCGGCCTTACGCATCACGGATTTCCCGCCACCAAAGCCTGCTTGAGGGCGTCCACCAGGGCCTGAAGGGCCTTTAGGGGCTGGCGGGCGCACGGGTGGTTTGGCCAATACGGGTTTGGCTACTGTTTTTGAATCTGGTTTTTTATCGTCAGTCACTTTTCACTCCTATAGATATCATATTGCCATGATTACTGACTATTCTATCCAAGCTGTTGCAATCAATGCGATTCCCTTGATATTTGCCATCACCATTCATGAGGCTGCCCATGGCTATGCTGCCCGTCAATTGGGCGATAACACTGCCTATATGCTGGGACGGGTCAGCTTAAACCCCGCTAAACATATAGATCCCGTAGGAACCATCCTCATTCCGCTTATGCTGATATTGGCCGGCTCACCCTTCCTGATTGGCTATGCCAAGCCGGTCCCAGTCAATTATGGGCGTCTACGCCACCCCAAAATAGACTCTATCTGGGTCGCCCTAGCTGGACCAGGGTCGAATTTCATTCAAGCCCTTATTTGGATGGCTCTTTGGGTGATCCTCCAAGGAATCGGGGTCGATGAGCCCTTTTTTACCTCCATGGCCAAAGCCGGGGTAATGTGGAACATCGGTCTACTAGTCTTTAACTTACTACCCATTCCACCATTTGATGGCGGTCGTGTTCTTTCTGGGCTTTTACCAACCCGTCAATCATTAGCCCTAGATAAGCTGGAGCGATGGGGTTTCTTTATCGTCCTAGCGCTGGTTTTTACGGGAATTATTGGTAGCTTGTGGATGGAACCTTTGAGCAATTTTTTCATAGGAATCATTAACTTCGCCATGACTCCCCTGCGGATGCTTTTTTAAGCACCCCCTCAGCAAGAGTCATTTTTCTGCGGTATGCTTATTTCAGCGCTATTGCCCATACAAATTTGACGGAGATGCTTCTCTTGAGGCTCCTCGTCAGAATTGTCCTCATCCGAGTCAGGGAAGCGTTTCTTTGGGAGCATTGACGGCCTGGTCATGGGTTTGAGGACGTTGCTATTGCTTCCGCTATCCTAGTAGAGTCCACCTCCTCCTGCGCTCTTGGTGGGTGCTAGGGACGAGTTGTACAGGGATTGCTAGGTGGGGACATTCCCTTGCTTGCCCTCGTAGTGATAGATG
>CAIKGX010000081.1 GCA_903827075.1 uncultured beta proteobacterium
CACATAACCAGCAGCTACTTGATGATGTCCTGATAGTAAAAAGTCAGCAGTTTGTAAAGGCGCTGTTGGTTCTTGCTTTTGGAGAACAGAAAAAATAGTGCCGATCGATACGTTGACATCAATATTGGAAGAGCCATCCAGTGGATCAAATAACAAGAGATAGTCACCTGTACCTTGGACTGCCATTGGCAATTCCATTTCTTCGGAAGCTAATCCAGCCAGTGTCTTGCAGTCTTGTACGCCTTCAATCAATAAGTCATTAGCAATGACATCGAGCTTTTGCTGAACTTCACCTTGTACGTTGCCTGTACCGGCAGATCCTAACAAGTCAATTAAGGCACCCTGCGCTACTTCATGACTCAAGGTAGTACAGGTATCAGCCACAGCGATCAGCAACTCTTGTAGGCCAGCAGGTACAGTGCCGCCCTTGACTTTGACAGCGTCTAAATATTGCTTGAAGTTGGTATTAAATTTACTTGGGGCAGTCACAAGGGGGGTTCTCCGCAGGTCTAATTCTGGTGGCTCTAATTGAGGGTCTATTTTGCCTTGTTCAAAATCGAAATACTCAAATTGAAGCATTTTTATGGCAAATAAATAGGAAATAAACTACTTAATCTTAATCTATTTTTACTTGAATGATGCATTATTTGATGTTAATATACATCATTATTGATGAGAAAAGTATATGAGAACAACCGTCACAATTGATGATGACCTCTACCAAAGAGGGTTAGAACTTGCAGACCCAGGCATGGACAAAGCCGACCTTTTTCGAGAGGCAATGAATGTTTTTGTAAGGGTGCAGATCGGAAAACGTCTTGCAGCATTGGGCGGAAAGGCGCCAGATATGAAAAATATCCCCCGCCGCAAATCAAGAAATGGCCAATAATTATGGCAATGGTTTTAGCTGATACTTCAATATGGGTATCGCATTTTAGGAAGGCCAACATTTCCCTGCAATCCCTCTTAATTAATGACCAGGTACTCTGTCACCCACTGGTCCTTCTTGAGCTTGCGTGTGGGTCACCCCCATCTCCCAGAATAAAAACGTTGAGTCAATTGAAGAGTTTGCGACAAGCAACAGTAGCTACAACTCAAGAGACGATAGATTTTGTGGAAAAAAATATGTTCTACGAATCAGGCTGTGGAGCAATCGACGTCTCATTGCTCGCATCAACGCTGTTATCAGAGAATGCTCTTATATGGACTTTTGACAAAAACTTGGAAACCCTTGCCGTTCGATTAGGCATTGCATATCAAGAGAAATTACACTAAAAAAACGTCCACTCAAGGGGTGAATTTTTTAACCCATTTTTTTAGAGTGCTAAAGCCTTCGTAATCACCTCTTTCACATCTGCGGAGAGTGTTTGGCATGCAGATACTTGCTCTAAGGCTGTATGCATCTGATGTTGATAGGGCTGCGCAAAATTACGCCAGCGATCTAAGCCCCTGGCCAAACGGGCTGCAACCTGAGGATTGACTGCATCCAAAGCCAAGACAGATTCGGCCCAGAATGCATAAGCACTACCATCAGGCTGATGAAAGCTAGCTGGGTTATTCATACAAAATGCATGGATAACGCTGCGAACTCGGTTGGGATTATTCATCTTAAATGCTTTATGGTGACGTAATTGCTTTACCTCATCTAAGGTGGATATGACGCCCGTAACTGGTGGCCGGCTCGATTGCAGCGCAAACCATTTATCAATCACCAAAGCATCATCAGTAAAGCGGGTGTAAAAGTCTTCCAAGCATAGTTTTGCCTCTTTAACACCATGCATCACCAAGCCAGATAAGGCAGCATAGCGATCAGTCATATTGTCAGCAGTTTGATATTGATTTACTGCCATTGGCGCCCAAATGAAGGGGTCAGTTTCAAGCAACATACTGAGTGCCAAATTTTTGAGAGCGCGCTTTCCAGCACTTACTGCATCGGGATTCAATGGCCCTGGAGTTTGCATCTGTTGATACAGGGATGCCCACTCCAATCGAAGCTCACTAGCAATGGCATGACGAAACGCTTTGCGCGCGCTATAGATTTTTTGGGGATCTACATTAGTGCATTGCTCATATAAATAGGACTCTGCCGGAAGGGTTAATGCCAGATCTTTAAATGCAGGATCTAAATTGGGATCTAATAAAATTTGGCGATAGGCAGTAATCAGCGCCGCATCAGGCAAACGATTTTCTAAAATCATTTGCATTGCTAACTTTTGACCCGCCTCCCAGCGATTAAAGGCATCATCATCACTAGAAAACAAGCTGATTAAATCAGTCTCACTCTGATCAAAATCAAGATTGATCGGGGCAGAAAAATTGCGATTGATTGACAACACGGGGCGCTGTAAAACATTGTCAAATGTCCAGGATTGCTGCTCTTGTGTGAGTTCAAGCAAGTGTTCTGGCAGATCATTAGCAGATGTTAGCAAACGCATCTTCAACGGAATATGAAATACTTTTTTTTCCTTCTGACCTATATTTTTTGGGCAACTTTGAGTGAGGGTCAAGTGGTATTGCTTAGTGCCTGCATCGTAGTGCTCTTGCACCTGCACGCGTGGCGTACCTGCTTGGCTATACCAATTTCTAAACTGAGAAAGATCACGATCATTAGCATCTGCCATAGCAGATAAAAAATCATCACAGGTCACAGCTTGTCCATCGTGGCGCTGGAAGTACAAATCCATGCCCTTGCGAAATCCCTCTATGCCTAACAAGGTTTGATACATTCGAACGACTTCTGCACCCTTCTCATAGACGGTGACGGTATAGAAGTTATTAATTTCTTGATACTCATCGGGGCGAATGGGGTGTGCCATGGGGCCTGCATCTTCTGGAAATTGCAGCTGGCGTAATAAGCGCACATCTTCAATACGTTTCACCGCTCTACCCGACTCGCTACCCATTTGATCGGCAGAGAATTCTTGATCACGAAAGACAGTTAAACCTTCTTTTAGGGAGAGTTGAAACCAATCACGACAAGTTACCCGGTTACCTGTCCAATTATGGAAATACTCATGCGCTACTACGCTTTCAATATTGGCAAAGTCCGCATCAGTAGCAGTTTCGGCTTGCGCCAACACATACTTGGTATTAAAAATATTCAAGCCCTTGTTTTCCATCGCGCCCATATTAAAATCACCTACCGCCACAATCATGAAGCGCTCAAGGTCAAGCTCTAAGCCATAACGTTTTTCATCCCAATGAATCGATGCAATTAAAGAATCCATCGCATGACGGGTTTTCTTCAAATCATGTGGCTCAACCCAAATTTGTAAGAGTTTTTTTGCGCCACTGCTAGTCGTAATCGTTTCTTCAATGCATTCCAACTTGCCAGCAACTAATGCAAATAAGTAGGATGGTTTTGGAAAGGGATCTTCCCATATCGCCATATGCCAACCATTGGCGAGTTTTTCTGTGCCTACTAAGTTTCCATTCGATAGTAAGACGGGGTACGCCTCTTCACGTGCCCGCAAGGTCACGCGATAACGCGCCATGACATCAGGACGATCTAAGAAGTAGGTAATTTTTCTGAAGCCCTCCGCCTCACACTGAGTAAAGAAGTTGCCATGAGAAACATATAGGCCCATGAGAGAAGTATTTTTCTCAGGAACACATACGCAAATAATTTCTACGATGAATGGTGTTTGACCACCATTGGGAACTGAATGAATCGTCAGCGTTTCAGGAGTTAACTCAAATTCACGATGCGCTTGCCCATCAATCCGCAAGCTCACAAATTCCAACTCATGACCTTGCAAAACTAAAGACGCACCCGCTTCATGGCTGATGCCGGGCAATACTTCTAAACGACTCTTTACTATCGTTCTAGCGGGGTCTAAAGCAATATCAAGTTCAACTTTCCCAAAGGTATACATCGGGGCACGGTATTCAAGCCTGCGAAAGCTTTGCGGGAGATCAGTTTTCATCTCATGATTTTAAGTCTCTAGCTGCCCTTATGCTGTAGGCAGCATCAGACTTTGGGTCTACCCCCAAATCAAGGTGGCAATTCCAATCGCAATAAAAGTGACAGCAGCAACTGCATGCACCCATTGAATGGGCATGCGCTTGGTAAATTTCTGACCAATCCACACCGCAGGGGCATTAGCCAACATCATCCCCAAAGTGGTGCCGATGGTGACCGAAACTACATCCGCATAGCGGGCACCCAAGGCAATTGTCGCAATCTGGGTCTTATCCCCCATCTCAGCCAAGAAGAAAAGGCCAGTTGTTAGAAGAAATACCTGAAAGGCACGATCAGCCACTTTAGAGCCAGCAGCATCATCAATATGGTCTGGCACCAATAACCATAGGCCGATACCTAAAAAGCTGAGGCCTAAGACCCATTTAAGGACCTCGGGACTCATTAAAGTTGTCAACCACTGACCCAGAAAGGCAGCACAGGCATGGTTTGCGATGGTTGCAATGAATATTCCCCCAATAATGGCCAGGGCTTGCTTGGGGTAGCGAGCAGCTAGCATAAGGGAAAGCAATTGGGTCTTATCACCCATTTCAGCCAAGGCAACCACCCCAGTCGACAGTGTTAAAGCGGAAAGGTCCATAGATTCAGTTATTTAGGTTTTTACTATCAATATTGTTAATTAATACAATTTTGCTATCAATGCCCTCCGCCCTACACTATGCCCATAGATCCAGCAATGGATAGCATTCAAATCATAGAGGACAACAATGACAACGCGTGAAGGTAGTTTAGAGGCACCGACCCGGCATCCCTTAGATTGGAAAAACCCGAAGTTCTACGACAAGGCTGATCTTGAAGTAGAAATGGAGCGGGTATTTGATCTTTGCCATGGCTGTCGTCGCTGTGTCAGCCTGTGCGGCTCATTCCCCGCGCTCTTTGACCTGGTTGATGCCACAGAGGATTTGGAGATGTCGCAGGTTGATAAAGCGGATTATCAACAGGTAGTGGACCAATGCTATCTGTGTGACGTTTGCTACATGACTAAATGTCCTTATGTACCACCACACCCTTGGAATATTGATTTTCCCCATTTGATGTTGCGTGCCAAAGCGCTCAACTTTAAAGAAGATAAAGCCACTTTCCGCGACAAACTCCTCTCCTCAACCGATAAGTTAGGGCACTTTGCGGGCATTCCGATCGTCACTCAAGCAGTCAATGCGGTAAATAGCACAGGTCTGGCACGCTTGGTAATGGAAGGTGCATTAGGGGTTGATAAGAATGCATGGATTCCACAATACGCCACCAAGACCTTCCCTCAGATGGCACAGAAGTCAGAAAATCTCCCTGTTATTGATGGCAAGAAAACACCTGGAAAAGTCGCTATCTACGCTACTTGCTATATCAATTACAACGAGCCTGGGATTGGTCAAGATCTCATCAAGATTTTGAAGCACAATCAAATTCCTTATGAGTTGGTTGATAAGGAAGCCTGCTGCGGTATGCCTAAACTCGAATTAGGTGACCTAGAATCAGTAGCGGCCAATAAAGAAAAAAATATTCCTAAGCTCGCGAAGTTGGCGCGTGAAGGTTATGCCATCTTGACGCCAATCCCCTCTTGCACTTTGATGTTTAAACAAGAGTTGCCATTGATGTTCCCAGATTGCGCTGATACACAGTTAGTGAAAGATGCGATGTGGGATCCATTTGAATACTTCATGGCTCGCAACTCTGATGGTCTCTTGAAAAATGATTTCACAAACGAGTTGGGGCATGTGAGTTATCACATGGCTTGTCACTCACGCGTGCAAAACGTAGGACAAAAAACTGCTGAGACGCTCAGATTAGTTCCTGGCACACAAGTCAATGTGGTAGAGCGTTGCTCAGGACACTCTGGCACCTGGGGAGTGAAGAAAGAGTTTCATGAGATGGCAATGAAGATTGGTAAACCCGTGTTTAAGAGAATGGCCGAGGAAGAGCCAAACTACATTAGCTCGGATTGCCAGTTAGCCGGTCACCATATCGAGCAAGGCATGGAAGAGTTGGGCTTACCTAAATCAGAAATGGCGCATCCACTCACTCTGTTGGCTAAGGCTTACGGGGTTTGATTCACAACTTCAAATAATTTATACATTAAGGATTCAGTAGTATGGGAATAATTACACGCGATAGCCTCTTAAGCCTTGAGGCATATCACAAAGAACGCCCCGCTTTTCGCGAGAAAGCAATACAAGAGCGTCGCTTGCGCACAGTTCATCTTGGCGATCATCTCACCATGATCTTTGAAAGTGAATTCTTAATGCGCTATCAAATACAAGAAATGTTACGCGTGGAAAAGACATACGAGGAAGAAGGTATTCAGGATGAACTCAATGCCTACAACCCTTTAGTACCCGATGGTTCAAACTTTAAAGCTACCATGATGTTGGAATACCCAAATGAAGCTGATCGCAAAGTAGCGCTCGCTAAATTAGTAGGAATCGAGCATCAAATGTTTATTGAGGTTGAAGGTCAAGCACGCGTTTATGCAATCGCAGATGAGGATCTTGAGCGCTCTACTGAAGAGAAAACTTCAGCCGTGCATTTCATGTGCTTTGATTTGACACCCGATATGAAGAAAGCCTTGAAGGCTGGTGCTCAGATGATGGTGGGTTGTGACCACAAGGAATATCCTATGCATGTCAAAACCCTGTCACCTGAAACACTAGCCTCCTTAGTTTCTGATTTAAGCTAAATATCCAGACCTCTACATGAGGTCTTTTTTTTCTTCTGATTACGCAGCGAGGAGCTCTTCGGCTGATACGAAATCCAGTCGTTGTGCTTGTGCTACCGGCGCTGAAGTCAGTAACCCACGATGCACGCTTAAACCATTGCGTAAATGATGATCGCCAACCATAGCCATCAACCCTCGATTAGCCAATGCTTCTACAAAAGGATAAGTCGCATTCGTTAAAGCAAAGGTTGATGTGCGTGCAACGGCGCCTGGCATATTAGCAACGCAATAGTGAAGAACTCCATCGACCAAATAGGTGGGATCAGCATGTGTAGTAGGTTTTGATGTCTCAAAACAACCGCCTTGATCAATTGCCACATCCACTACTACCGCACCGGATTTCATCTTACGAACCATCTCGCGGGATACTAGCTTTGGTGCTGCAGCCCCTGGCAACAAGACAGCGCCAATCACGACATCCGCTTCGCAGACCTCTAACTCCACCAATAGCGGATCAGCATAAAAGGTTCTGACGCGATTACCGTAAAGCATATCAATCTGTCTTAAGCGGTCAATATCTCGATCGAAGATACACACATCTGCGCCCATGCCTACTGCCATTTGCAAGGCATTACGACCCACTACGCCAGCGCCAAGAATCACCACCTTAGCAGGTGATACACCTGGTACGCCCGCCATCAAGATGCCCAAACCACCATGCGTCTTTTCCAAATGAGTGGCTGCTGCCTGAATCGCCATCCTACCTGCAACCTCACTCATGGGCGCTAAGAGCGGTAAAGCCCCATTAAATGCAGTGACTGTTTCGTATGCGATGCAAGTAGCGCCTGAGCCTATTAAGGCTTGAGTTTGTTTTGGATCGGGTGCCAGATGCAAATAGGTAAACAGAATTTGATCTTCACGCAACATAGCGCATTCCTGTGGCTGAGGCTCTTTGACCTTTACCACCATTTCTGCTTTAGCAAATACTTCGGCGGCACTATTAATTAAATTAGCACCTGCTAAGCGATAGGATTCATCGCTTAGGCCAATTTGCTCACCCGCCCCGCGCTGTACTAAGACAGAATGGCCTTGCTTACATAAACCCCTGACATTGCCTGGAGTTAAGCCAACACGAAATTCATTATTTTTTACTTCTTGAGGTAAGCCAATAATCATTGATGTCTCCTTATTTAAATTCACGAATCAGTTTTGTTTTGCGATGCAATCCCACGAGATAGAACATGACTAGATACACGCCCAAGAGACATGGACCTAAGACCAGCGCAATCCGCGCATCCTCATGAAAGCCCATTAAAACGACGACCAAAGCAATAAAAGCCAAGGCAAACCACGAGGAATACGGCCACCATGGAGTTCGATAAGCAAGCTCAGCAACCTGGGCTTTCGTTAAGGAACGGCGGAATTGAAGTTGTGTAATGAGAATGGCAATCCATACCATTAGGCCCACAAAGGTCACTGCGGCCATGATGTACTGAAAGGCTTTATCTGGCACAAAATAATTGAGCACGACACCAGTCATACATACGGCAACAGTGGCCATTACTGCGCGATGGGGCACTCCATACTTTGATAACTTGGCAAAGGGAGATGGCGCATAACCATTGACTGATAAGGCATACAAGAGTCGTCCTCCGCTAAAGATGCCCGCATTGCATGATGACAAGGCTGCCGTAATGACCACGAAATTAATTAGGCCAGCCGCTTCGCGCAAACCAATACGTTCAAACATCACGACAAAAGGACTGCCCTGCTGTCCTACTTCATTCCAAGGGAAGATAGCAAGAATGACCAAGATGGCACCCATATAAAAAATGAGGATGCGCCAAGCCAGTGAATCAATTGCCATGGGAATGGTTTTACGTGGGTTCTCAGCCTCGCCAGCTGATAAGCCAATCATCTCAATGCCAACATAAGCAAAGAGGACCATCTGCAAAGAAAGTAGCATGCCACTAATGCCATTCGGAAAGAAGCCACCATGCATCCACAGATTACTCAAACCAATGGGATTCCAGTCATTCGTAAAACCAAAGAAGATGACCGATCCACCCAAGGCAATCATGGCAACAATTGCTACCACCTTAATTAAGGCAAACCAGAATTCGAATTCACCAAAGACTTTAACGGCAATCAGATTGATTAAACCCATCATCACAATAGATGAAAGTGCCCAGATCCACTGAGGCGTTTCTGGAAACCAAATGCCCATATAAATACCGACAGCTGTCACCTCGGCAATACCAACGACGATCCAGTAAGTCCAATACCCCCAGCCCACCATATAGCCTGCTAGCGGTCCAACATAGGTATTGGCATAAGCGGCAAAAGACCCTGCAACTGGCTCATGCACTGCCATTTCACCTAAGGTTCGCAGAACAATGAAGGCCACAATGCCAGCCAGAAAATATCCCAGGAGAATGGAAGGGCCAGCAATTTGAATTGCGCTTGCTGAGCCAAGAAATAATCCAACGCCAATCGTTGACCCTAAAGCCATCAAACGAATGTGTCGTACTTTAAGGTGGCGTTTTAAGCCAGTGTGTTCAGTCTGCAAAAGAGACCTCCTTTCGATTTGTCGTTGGCAACTTACCAACGGAGCAAAGTCTAGGGAGGAGTTTGCAAATGCACTAGGGGATAAAAATACTCAAAATGATTAAGCGAACAAATATGCGCGCTTAGAAAAATATGTTTGTGGCCAATAGAGGCTTGGAGGGATTTAAATAAATTAGGGCCGACAAAATAATCCGTAATTTCCTACAGGGAATCCCCTTAAGGAATTCACTGCAATTTGCTTAATTTTGGAAAGACTGCTTTTTCTTTTACTTTTGGACTGCAATCAGATTCAAAATCTCTGCAGCAGCAGCCAATCCGCAAGCCGCTGTCACCATGATGGTTGAGCCATAGCCTGAGCAGGCAAGGCCGCCACTAGATGCGCCCGCACGGGGCTCATGAGAGTAGATCGCACGAACACCCATTTTCTTCTTTAGATTTCTGGAGAAACCATGGTCTTGCCTTAACCCTTGACGCACCTTTGCCAACAAGGCATCTTGCTCAGTTCGAGAAAGATCATCGCAACGCACTGAAGTAGGATCCGTTTTGCCACCAGCCGCGCCGCACAT
Source organism: uncultured beta proteobacterium (assembly GCA_903827075.1). GTDB lineage: Bacteria > Pseudomonadota > Gammaproteobacteria > Burkholderiales > Burkholderiaceae > Polynucleobacter. The sequence continues at coordinate 9,764 of CAIKGX010000081.1, forward strand.
CACTAACGAACGATTGGTTGTGGTTGCCCAAATAACTAATGCAATCTTGGTTTGCACTGAATCGGTTGCATCCAACACCAAAGCATCCGCTGGAATAATCTGATCGAGATTGGCGGGCTCCAGAAATTCATCGCAAGAAGTGAGATGAATTTCTGGATTAATGAGGCGAATGCGTTCGCTCATCGCCTGTACTTTGGCCTTGCCATACTCACCTTCGAGTGCGTGCAATTGGCGATTGGTGTTACTTTCAGAAATATGATCAAAGTCCACCAAGACGAGATGACCGATGCCAGTTCGTGCGAGCGCCTCGGCTGCCCATGAACCAACGCCACCCAAACCAGCTACCACCACAGTCGCATTTTGAAAACGCTCGTGCAACTCCGGTCCATATAGCCGTGCTACACCACCAAAACGACGATCTTGGGAGCTACCTACAGATCCATCTTCTATCTTGTATTCTGCCATAGCTTCTCTTTATACTGATCTAATGGAC
>CAIKGX010000082.1 GCA_903827075.1 uncultured beta proteobacterium
ACCCCATCAGATAAATCCGAGCCGGATACCTGATAACCTAAATTGAGCAGCACTTCAGCAATACCACTCATACCGGCGCCGCCGATACCTACAAAATGGATTTGTTGAACGATATGCTTCATATTCCTACCCCCGCACAATCTGCACATATCTCAGCAACACGTTGAGTAGCATGTGGCTTCGCTAATGCATGGGCACGCTGGGCCATTTTCTTTAAATCATCACGATTGAAATTTTGAATCATGGAAGCTAAATCTTGGGCATTCAGATCCGACTGCGGCAACAGAATCGCCGCATCTGCATCAGATAAGAATCGTGCATTCGCAGTTTGATGATCATCAATAGCGTAAGGGAAAGGCACTAGGCATGCAGCAACTCCACAAGCGGCAATTTCTGAAACAGTCATCGCACCAGAACGGCAAATAACCAAATCTGCTTGCGCATAGGCAGCAGGCATATCCTCAATAAATGGGCGAATATCTGCATCCACACCTAGCGCTGCATAACGTTCCTGTAATTCGGCTAAATGCTTATCACCTGCTTGATGAATCACTGTGGGACGCGCATCTTGATCGATTAAAGCTAAGGCCGCAGGAATAGTTTCATTTAAGGCTGCGGCGCCCAAGCTACCACCAACAACCAAAATTGATAAATTGCCATGGCGCTCATCGTAACGCTGGGCTGGATTTACCATGTCGTCGAACTCCTCACGAATCGGATTACCTACCCACTCTGCATGCTCCATCGTATTGGGAAACCCAGTTAAGGTGCGCATAGCAATTTTAGTAAGTGCGCGATTAGCGCTACCTGCTACTGAGTTAGATTCATGCAAAACCAAAGGTCGCTTGAGCAACTTCGTTACCAAACCACCTGGGAAAGTAATGTAGCCGCCCATACCTAAAACCACGTTGGGCTTTAGGCGACGCATAATTTTCCAACTCTGGACACCAGCACGTAACAAATTGAATGGCAGCATGAGTTTGGTTTTTATACCCTTACCGCGCAAGCCGCCAAACTCAACTGCTTCAAATGGAAAATCACATGCTTTTACTAGTCGATATTCCATCCCATTTTGATTGCCCAACCAAGAGACCTTCCAGCCACAGACACGCAAATATTCAGCAACAGCAAGCCCTGGGAAAATGTGCCCCCCAGTACCACCAGCCATCACTAGAATTGAAGGTTTCGTCACAACTTACCTCCGCGCATCAGGATCCGATTTTCATAATCAATACGCAATAGCATTGCTACAGCAACGGCATTCATCAAAATTCCGGAGCCGCCGTAACTCACCAAGGGAAGAGTCAGGCCTTTGGTTGGCAACAAACCCAAGTTCACTCCCATATTGATGAAGGCTTGCCAGCCAATCCAAATGGCTACGCCTTTAGCAGCTAAGCCAGCAAAGCTTCGATCCAATTGGAGCGCAGTACGGCCAATCAAAAATGCGCGACGCACAATCCAATAGAACAAGAAGATCATCACAACCACACCAACAAAACCAAGCTCTTCACCAATGACAGCCATGATGAAGTCGGTATGCGCTTCGGGAAGGTAATGTAGTTTCTCAACGCTTCCGCCTAAGCCAGTACCAAACCACTCACCGCGGCCAAAAGCCATTAATGAGTGGGTTAGCTGATATCCCTTATTAGCTGCATTATCTACTTGCCATGGATCCATAAAGGCAAGCATGCGCCCGCGACGAAATGGTGAGAGTGCAATCATGGTGGCACCACTCATTAATCCCACCGCTATCAAACCACCAAATAATTTAGCGTTAATACCGCCTAAGAATAAAATTCCAAAAGCAATTAATGCCACAACAACAAAGGCCCCCATATCTGGCTCTGCCATCAAAAGGCCACCCACTAAGGCCACACCAATACTCATAGGCAACATGCCCTTAATAAATGAGTGCAAATAATCTTGGCGCTGAACCGTATAACTCGCTGCAAAGATGATTGCAGCAAATTTCATTAATTCAGAGGGCTGGAAATTCATTAAACCCAAAGGTATCCAACGCCTAGCTCCATTAACCCCTTTGCCAACACCAGGAATTAATACTGCAATCAGTAGCAATACAGTAAAACCAAAGATAATCGGTGAATAACGATCCCATGCTTTAGTTGGAATCTTGAATACCCAAATGCCAACTCCTATAGCTATGGATAAGGAGATCACATGACGAATCAAGAAATAATTACTGCTGTAGTTTGCATACTTAGGGCCATCTGCCAAAGTAATAGATGCTGAATACACCATCACTAAACCAATGAGAGCGAGAGATAAAACTGCCCATACCAACAATTGGTCGTAATCCATCATGCGTGAGCGTGTCTGCTCAACACCAGATACGGCATCCCTCAAACCACTGCGAAAGTTATCAATTCCACCCCTTGAGAAATTCCAGAAGCGGTCTAAACCTAGGCGATTTTCAGGAAGCAATTTGTCTTTCAAACTCATGCATGAACTCCTTCAAAGCGCATTCCCAATTCCTGCACTTCTGCAATGAAAGCCTCAGCTCGCGCAATATAGTCTTTAAACTGATCAAAACTAGCGCATGCTGGTGATAGAAGAACAATGTCACCGGACTGCGCTTGTTTAGCGGCTTCTTGAACTGCATTCTGCAAGGTTTCGCTCGTGATACAAGGAACTACCTCGGCTAATGTCTGGGCAAGAATTGACGCATCCTTACCTATGAGAAACACTCCTTTGACAAAACGCTGAGCAGGTTCGCGTAAGGAGCTGAAATCTTGACCCTTGCCTTCACCACCAGCAATAAGCCAAATGCGTTTGCCTGTTTCAGAAGCACCTAAACCATTTAAAGCGGCAACAGTCGCACCTACATTAGTGCCCTTGCTGTCATCTACGTATTCCACATCTGCAACAATGGAGATGCTCTGTACGCGATGTGGTTCGCCGTGATAATCACGTAAACCATGTAAGAGCTGGTTCATTGGCAATCCTACTGACTTGGCTAATGCCAATGCAGCCAAAGCATTTAATGCATTGTGACGGCCACGTATACGCAAAGCATCCGCCGGAATTAAACGCCTCAGTCTTAGTGGCTCTTCTTCTACTGCAGCAGCAGACTTCCGGCGTCGTTTTGGCGAAGGCTCTACATCCTCATCGACTTCAGCCCAGACCAACCAATCAATACCACCTGCCCGAAGGTCGTGCTCGATACCAAATGCACCCTGCTCATCAGGTCGACCGGCGCCAAAAGTAATAACTGATTTATTCGCTTTGAACTCTTCGGATATCAGCCCCATCACCAATGGATCATCGCGATTAATAATGCAAATCGTACCCACACCAAATATATTGGCTTTGGCATTGATATATGCCTGCATATCGCCATGCCAATCCAAATGGTCTTGCGTCAAATTCAGAATTGCTGCAGCGCTGGCTTTAAAGGTGCTGGTGTACTCCAACTGAAAACTAGAGAGCTCTAAAACCCAAATCTCTGGTAGATCGAAAATCTGATCGGATGCATCTAAACAAGACATCAACTTATCTAAAGCAGCTGGGCTAATGTTGCCAGCAACAGCTACTTTTTTACCAGCACGCTCACAAAGCTGGCCAGTTAAAGCAGTGGTAGTGGTTTTGCCGTTTGTTCCAGTGATTGCCAAGATGGGTGGCTGGTAATGGGTTCCATCCGCCTCAGCCATACGATCTAATGCTGCAATTCCCCTCGCAAAGAACTCAATTTCGCCCCATATATCAACAGATAATTCATGCGCTTTTACCAAAAAGGATTGCGTTGGCTCTTGTATTGGAGATAAACCCGGACTAATGCCAATCACATCGATGCCATTGAGTAAGGACTCATCAAGGGGGCCAAAATGCATCTCTTTAAGACCGGCAAATTCCAACTCAGCAAGCCATGCTTGCTGACACTCTGATAATGTTTGACGCTCACGAGTATCGACTAAGCGAATATTGGCACCATTACGCTGGCACCACTTTGCCATCGCTACACCAGACTCACCCAATCCTAAGATCAGAAAATGTTGTGGTGCCAGATAAGCTTCATCTGCAATGAGGGTTGGATTAGCGAAGGCTTGATTGACGTTATGCATGGGAACTTTGGCTCACCGTAATTTCAGACTGGATAAGCCAATTAAGACCAAGAGAATAGTAATAATCCAAAAACGAACTACTACTTGGGTTTCACGCCAACCACCTAATTCAAAATGGTGATGTAGTGGCGCCATTCGAAAAATGCGACGACCTTCACCATATCGTTTTTTAGTGAACTTGAACCAGAACACTTGCAACATGACCGAGCAGGTTTCAGCAACAAAAATACCGCCCATCACAAAGAGAACGATTTCTTGACGAACAATCACAGCGATCGTACCTAATGCCCCGCCTAATGCAAGCGCACCGACATCACCCATAAAGACTTGTGCTGGATGAGTGTTGTACCAAAGAAAAGCTAAACCTGCCCCGCCCATCGCACCACAGAAAATCATGAGCTCACCTGCGCCAGGTATATAAGGGAAAAGTAAATATTTGGCGTAAATTGCGTTGCCCATCACGTAAGCAAAGGCGCCTAAGGCGGCACCTACCAAGATCACGGGCATGATCACTAAGCCATCAAGACCATCAGTTAAGTTGACTGCATTGCTGCTACCTACAATGACGAGATAACTCAAAATGATGAAGCCCATTACACCTAGTGGGTAGCTCACTTCCTTCATAAATGGAATCAGAAGATTAGATTTTGCAGGAAGGTTTAATGCAAAACCGCTCTTTAACCAATCAAAAAATAATTGCAAGACCTTCAGATTATTTACTTCTGAAACTGAGAAGGCTAAATAAATGGCGGCAAATAAGCCAATTAAGGTCTGCCAAAAGAATTTTTCTCTAGATGCCATACCCTTGGGATCTTTATGCACTACCTTGCGGTAATCATCAACCCAGCCTACCAAACCAAAGCCAAATGTCACAATCATCACAATCCAAATAAAGCGATTGCTCAAATCAGCCCACAATATGCAGGAAATAAACATCCCAATCAGAATCAAAACCCCACCCATGGTAGGAGTACCTGATTTCACGAGATGCGTTTGAGGCCCATCAGTGCGGACCGCTTGACCCATCTTTAATGCAGTTAGCTTACGAATCACCCAAGGACCAGCAGCCAATCCAATTAATAAGGCAGTAACAGTGGCCATCACCGCTCTGAAAGTAATGTAATTAAAGACTCGAAAAAAACCAAAGTCGTCCTGTAGCCACTGCGCCATGATTAAGAGCATGCTTTAGCCTCCTCTAATAAGGCTTGTGCTACACGCTCCATGCGCATAAAACGGGACCCTTTAACTAAAATATTTAAGTGCTGTTTTTCATTAGCTGTATGGGTCTGTATCGCATGCATTAAATTAGCAATCAAGAGGTCCAGGCTAGTGAAATGCTCAGCCTTAGATGAAAGCAGGCGCTCATTCTTCATCTCATCAAAACTGCGCACAGCAAACTGACTTTGCTCACCAATAGCAAATAACTTGGCAATGCCTTGTTCAGCAGCATAAGCACCCACCTCTTCATGAAAAGCAGGCCCTTGATCGCCCACTTCACCCATATCGCCTAAGACCAACCAAGAAACTTTGCCCGATTGCTTTAAGGCATCAATCGCAGCTCTTACGGAATCTGGATTTGCGTTATAGCTATCGTCAATTAAGGTGCGATTGGAATCTAAAGTCTTGGACTGCATGCGGCCATTGACCGGAGAGAATGCTTCCAGACCCTCTTTAATCTTTTCAAGACTCACGCCTGCAGCCAAAGCAACTGCGCTAGCTGCTAATGCATTGCGAACATTGTGATTACCCAAAGTGTTTAATTGCACCTCTATAAGGCCTATACCAGCAGTAATCTGAACCTGGCCGCCATCCATCAAGCAACCAATAACAGATGCTTTAGCTTTAACAGCGTGAGAGGCCAAAGCAAAATCTATTACTTTTCTTCCGGCGGCAGCTTCACGCCACATATTGGCAAATTCAGAATCTGCAGGAAACACAGCTATACCATCTGCTGGCAAAGCGCGTAAAGCATCTGAATGTTCATGTGCAACGGCATCGACTGTTGCCATGAATTCTTGATGTTCACGCTGGGCATTATTGATCAGGGCAATATTGGCCTGCGCTAGTGCAGCCAGCTCCGCAGTTTCACCAGGATGATTCATGCCTAACTCAACTACCGCCAGACGATCATTGGGGCGCAAGCGCAATAAAGTCAAGGGTAAGCCAATGTCATTATTTAGATTGCCCTTAGTTACGAGAGTGTCCTCATCACCAACCGCCGCCCTAAAAATGGAGGCAATCATTTCTTTAACGGTAGTTTTCCCATTGCTTCCAGTAACCAATGCCACTGGAATAGAAAAATTAGCCCGCCAGGCTTTTGCTAGTTGACCTAAAGCCACTTTGCTATCTGCCACACAAATAGCAGCCAAATTAGGTGGGCATTTTTCTGGGTTACTAATCAGCGCTGCTACTGCACCTGAATTGGCAACGTCTACCAAAAAGTCATGGGCGTCAAATCGCTCACCAGCCAAAGCAATAAATAATTCACCAGCATCAATTTGTCGACTGTCAGTGCCTACTCTGGATACCGCTAGTGACTGTGCAAGCTCATCGCTTATATTCATTAAGCGGCTGCCAGGCAACATTGTCTGCATTTGGGCAAGAGTGGTCATATTCATAGCCCACCCCCTGCTGCCAACTGAATATGCTCTTGATCCGAAAAATCGAACTTCTTCCCATTAATTTCCTGGGTAGACTCATGCCCTTTTCCTGCAACCAAAACAACATCTCTTACATCTGCATGTCTTACTGCCGCCATAATGGCTGCAGCACGGTCGGCAATGGCCTGAACATTCTGAGAGGTAGGGCTCATGCCTGCCTTAATCATGGCGATGATGGCTTCTGGATCTTCTGATCTTGGGTTATCGCTAGTGATAATGACTTGATCGGCCAACATTTGTGCAAGATGTCCCATTTGTGAACGTTTGCTGATATCACGATCACCGCCACAACCAAATACACACCAGACTTTTCCATTACGTTGATTGGCGATGGGGCGCAAAGCTAATAATGCTTTTTCTAAAGCATCCGGGGTATGAGCATAGTCAACCACGAGCAATGGGCCTTCTGTTCTTGAGTTCTTGTTTAATTGAATCAGCTCCATACGCCCAGGTACAGGGTGTAATTTAGACATACGGTCACTAGCTTGATCGTGATTTAATCCCTGGGTCAATAAAACTGTCCAAACAGCTAGACAATTACTCAAATTAAATTCACCGAGAACAAAAACATGAATTGCATTCGATCCAACACCTTCATACTGAAAGACTGAATCGTATCCACTAGAGGTAAGCGCACTATCTTTTGCATAAATACGATGCAATCGATCACCAAATTTTTCAAATCCTGCAAAGGCATCTTTACTTAAGGCATATGCCCAGACCTTGACTTGATCTTTAGCTAGCAATTGCATAGCTAACTCGCGACCAAATGGATCATCAAAATTAAAGACTGCATGCTCTAAGCCATCAAGCTGAAATAACTTCGCTTTTGCTTCTGCATAGTCAGCCATGCTGCCGTGATAATCTAAATGATCTTGGGTCAAGTTAGTGAAAACTGCGCATTGGATATCCACACCGACGATGCGAGCTTGATCTAAAGCGTGTGACGAAATCTCGACTGCTACTGACTTAGCGCCAGCGTTTAGCAATTCTTTAAATTGGGTTTGCAAACGAGGTGCATCCGGAGTGGTATACCCCGTTTGCACCAATGCCCCTGGAAAACCGGCGCCTAAAGTGCCCAAAACGGCAGCACGCTGGTTTACCTCATCAAGCGCCTGAGCAAGCCACTGGGTAATGCTAGTTTTTCCATTGGTTCCCGTTACACCAATGACTTTTAAGTGCTTAGTGGGATATTCCAACCATTCTGCACAAAGCTTGCCAACACTTGCTGCAAGATCATCAACGGCAAAACATTGAGGGTGATCTAAAAGTTCTGCACTCATTCCCAGGGGGTCAAATACCACAGCACTTGCACCATTATTTAATGCAGAAGCAATAAATTCACGCCCGTCTCGTAACGCACTACCATGCCCAACTGGATACGCAAAAAAGATATCTCCAGAGCAAATTTTCCGACTATCAGCACTCACATTGGCTGATGGTGGAACAATCCCACGCAAATGGGCGATCAATTGATGGGGTTCAATTTTCATTGCCACGCTCATCTTTTTAAAGCCACTTGTTGCGTTTTCACTCCAGCGCCATGAATAACAGCAGGCACCTCATCTTTTAATACCATTTGCTTCACATTCGAATCGGGCAGCACATTTAAAGTGCGCAGAGTTTCACTCACAATCGTTGAAAATACTGGGGCTGCAACATCCCCACCATAGTGACTACCACCAGTAGGCTCATCAATCATGACTGCTACAACAATCCGAGGAGCGCTAATGGGAGCTAAGCCAGCAAAATAGGCGCGATATTTATTTCCGTAACCCTTACCAACCAACTTATGTGCAGTACCCGTTTTGCCACCAACACGATAACCTTCGGCCTGCGCTTTAATCGCTGTTCCACCAGGCTCAGTGACTGTCTCTAACATCGTGCGCATTTCAATCGCGGTCTTAGCAGACATGACTTTGGTACCTGGTTTAAATTCTGGGCTACGCTCAATTGTCAACGGAACCAATTCACCATCTCGCGCAAACACGGTGTAAGCGCGTGCGACCTGAAAGAGGGATGCAGAAATACCATAGCCAAATGCAATACGGGCCTGATCTGTTGGCATCCATTTCTTATACGGATGAACGGTGCCAGCAACAGCTCCTGGAAATCCAATTTTTGGCGCCTGACCTAAACCAATAGAGGTATAAAAATTCCACATCTCTTCAGCGGAAAGATTATTCATTGCAATCTTAGCCGTTCCAATATTGCTCGATTTTTGAATAATTTGAGCAACAGTGAGATTGCCATATGGATGCGTATCAGTAATAGGCTTAGGTCCGACTAAATATGAAGCACCGATCACCATATTGGTATTAGGTAGTACCGCTCCTTTTTCTAATGCGATAGAAATAGTGAACGGCTTCATTGTTGAACCTGGCTCAAAGGTATCGGTCAACACTCGATTACGCAATTGCTCGCCATTGAGATTCTTGCGATCGTTGGGGTTATAGCTTGGGTAATTTGCTAAAGCTAAAATCTCACCTGTCTGCGTATCCAACACAACTGCGCCGCCAGCACTAGCGCGATGCTGCTCAACTGCACTTTTCACGGCGTTGTAAGCTAAAAACTGAATCTTGCTATCAATAGAGAGCTGTAGATCTTTACCGTTCTGGGGTAATTGCAAAATCGCAACATCTTCAACAACACGCCCCAAGCGATCGACAACAACACGGCGCTGACCCGGGTGACCGGCGAGATCCTTCTCGCGTGAAAGTTCCATGCCCTCTTGACCGCGATCTTCAACGTTTGTAAATCCAACGACGTGCGCCATGGCCTCGCCTTCTGGATAAAAACGACGGTATTCATTATTTAAACCAATTCCAGGAATCTCTAATTGCTTAATTTGTTGAGCTACTTCTGGGTCAACTTGACGCTTTAGGAAAATCTGCTTTCGGTCTTCACGCAATTTTCTACGTAATTCTGTTTCGCTAATTTGAAGTAGGCTTGCCAATCTACGAACCTTGTCAGCGGACAAGTCATCTGGCACGGTGTCGTTATATGCAATCACTGATTTCGCCTCAAGACTGGTAGCGATAACCTGTCCATTGCGATCTAATATTTTTCCACGAGAAGCTGGCAACTCTAACTCGCGCTGTGTTCCCCGCACACCCTTAGCTTCATAAAATGCATTCCCTGGACCTTGAATCCAGAATGCGCGAATCAAGAGAAGCATGAACACAAAGAACAACATAAAGAGCATCAAGCGTGACCGCCACATTGGCAGACGCAATACTAAATTCGGTGTAGTAGAAAAACCTACATGCCTCATCTGGCCTCCTTCAAGTACAAAGTACGCTCTGGAGAAATGGGAACCATATGCAATTGATTACGAGCAACATCTCGAATACGTGCTGACTTCGATAAATTGCGCTGCTCATATTCTAAGCGCAGCCAATCTTGATTTAACTTCCGCTCATCAATTTGAGCACGCTCTAAAGCGATAAATAATTTACGTGCACGCTGTTGTGCTGCTACCAAGGACAGGGCACAAATCAATAATAAGGCTAGCAAAGTTAGAGTGGCGCGATTCATGTTAAAGCCTCTAAACGCTTTTCAGCTATGCGCATAATAGCTGAGCGCGCACGGGGATTTTCCTGCACCTCTTGCTCGCTTGGCTTTACACGACCGATAATTTCTAGAGCACTTTGCGGTAGATCTTTTTCACGCACAGGTAAACCGCGCGGCACTTCAACCTTGGCATGCGATTGCAAAAACTGTTTCACAATACGATCTTCAAGAGAGTGAAAGCTAATCACTGCCAAGCGTGCACCGGGCTTTAATAATGTTAGCGCAGCCTTGAGGCCTAACTCCAGATCTTCCAATTCACGATTAATAAAAATGCGCAAAGCTTGGAATGTTCTCGTTGCAGGGTCCTGCCCAGCCTCTCTCGTACGAACCACGCTAGCAACCAAATTAGCTAGCTGAGTAGTAGTTTTAGGTGAGAGACCTTCTTCACGCTTAGCCACAATAGCTTTCGCAATCTGAAATGCAAAACGCTCTTCTCCGTAAGTCTTAATCACGTGAGTAATTTCCTCTTGCGAAGCTTGCTCTAACCACTGTGCAGCCGTTAAGCCATAATCTGTATTCATTCGCATATCGAGTGGCCCGTCGCGGCGAAAAGAAAACCCCCGATGCGCTTCGTCCACCTGTGGAGAGCTGATTCCCAAATCCAACAAAATGCCATCGACTGATTCGGGCTCTGCGTATTGATCCATCTGTGCAAAGCTGTTGTGCACAATCGTCAATCGTGGATCCTTTATTTTCTCGGCTACTGCTATCGCGTCCAAATCCTTGTCGAAAGAAAGTAGGCGTGCATTTAAATCGAGCTGAGCAAGCAATGCTTGAGTGTGTCCACCGCGACCAAATGTTCCATCGATCATCAAAATGCTGTTGGATGTATTTGAATGGTGTAGAAGCGGACCACTGATTAGTGCTGTCACCGCCTCGGCCAGTAACACTGGGCGATGAGTTATGTTCATGGCACCCTGTCATCAAAAATTAAATTGCTTCAGGGCTTCAGGCATGCCTTGCGCAATGGCAGCCTGTTCTTTTGTAGCGTAGGTTGCTGCATCCCACAACTCCAAGTGGCTCCCCATGCCGAGCAACATCACTTCTTTTTCAATGCCAGCTGCAGCACGTAACTCTGGACTCACTAAAATACGACCTGCTGAATCGAGATCTATCTCAGCAGCATTCCCAAGAAAAATTCTGCGCCACCAATGTGCATCCATTGGAAGTTGGGCCACCCTTGCTCGGAAGCTCTCCCACTCTGGTCTTGGGAAGAGCAGTAGGCATCCATCAGGGTG
>CAIKGX010000083.1 GCA_903827075.1 uncultured beta proteobacterium
GAGTTTCTACTCAAAGATGGTCAACGACGTGCTTACTCCATCGCCAATGCGCCTGAGCAAGAAGGTCCGCTTGAGTTGCATATTCGTCATTTGCCAGGCGGCCTATTTACTGACTTTGTGTTTGGTGCCGTCACGCCCGCATTAAAAGAAAAAGATATTCTTCGTTTTGAAGGTCCCTTGGGTAGCTTTTTCTTAAGAGAAGATTCCAAAAAACCGATCATTTTTGTGGCTGCGGGCACCGGCTTTGCTCCGATCAAATCCATCATTGAGCAAATGCAAGCCAAGAATATAGCTCGAATGATCTACCTTTACTGGGGTGGCCGTCGCCCAAGTGATCTCTATTTGGATGAACTCTGTCATTCTTGGGCATCAGAAATTCCCAACTTGACCTACGTACCAGTGGTGTCAGATGCCCTCCCCGAGGATCAGTGGTCAGGTCGCACGGGCTTTGTTCATCAAGCAGTCATGGCAGACCATCCGGATATGAAGGGCTTTCAGGTCTACGCCTGTGGAGCCCCGGTGATGGTCAATGCCGCACGCCAAGATTTTTCATCAAAATGTCATTTACATGAAGAAGAATTCTTTGCTGACTCCTTTACCAGCGCTGCAGATCTAGCAAATAGCTCAGCGGCATAACACTGAACTAAGCACGATAATAGAATCTCACTTTTACCCTCACTACCTATACCGACATGAATAAGCCAACCCAAAACGTAGACGCACACTCAGTCATGTTTATCACCCCACGTCCAGAATTAGTCATGGTCGAAGGTAATGGCTCTTGGTTAATAGATAACAATGGCAAACGCTATTTAGATTTCTTACAAGGGTGGGCCGTGAACTGCCTAGGGCATAGCAACCCTGGAATGATTGCTGCACTGAATATTCAAGCAAAAAAACTAATTAACCCCAGCCCTGCTTTTTACAACGAGCCGATGATTCATCTGTCTAATTTACTGACAGAGAATAGTTGCTTTGATAAGGTATTTTTTGCCAATAGTGGCGCAGAAGCTAACGAAGGTGCTATTAAGTTAGCGCGTAAATGGGGCCAACTAAATAAGCTTGGCGCATTCGAAATCATCACCTTTGATCATAGCTTTCATGGACGCACTTTAGCTACGATGAGTGCCTCCGGAAAACCAGGCTGGGATACGATGTTTGCACCGCAAGTGCCAGGCTTTCCAAAGGCAGACTTAAATGATTTGGAATCCGTTAAAAAATTAGTGACCGATAAGACTGTTGCGGTGATGTTGGAGCCCGTTCAAGGCGAAGGTGGCGTCATTCCCGTGACCGCTGAATTTATGCAAAGTCTGCGTCAGTTCACCAAGGAAAATAATATCCTTTTAATTGTGGATGAAGTGCAAGCAGGTTGTGGTCGTACCGGCACCCTCTTTGCTTATCAGCACTACGGTATCGAACCAGACATCATGACCTTGGGCAAAGGCATTGGTGGTGGCGTTCCATTGGCCGCATTAATGGCCACTGATGCTGTGGCTTGTTTTGTTCCAGGTGATCAGGGTGGCACTTATAACGGCAATCCACTAATGACTGCAGTGGGTATTAGCGTTATTGAGCAATTATTGGCACCAGGATTTTTAGAGTCCGTCCGCGCTAAAGGCGAACTGCTTCGCTCTGAACTGCTTTCCATCTCACAAGAATTTGGCCTTGAAGGTGAACGCGGGGAAGGCTTGTTACGCGCCCTCATGTTGAGCAAGGATGTCGGTGGTAAGTTAGTAGAGCTGGCACGCGATCGCAGTCCCGAAGGTTTATTAATTAATTCGCCCAGACCTAATCTCTTGCGCTTTATGCCCGCTCTCAATGTGAATGATGATGAAATTCGTCAGATGTGCAAGATCTTGCGAGAACTGCTAAAGCAAGTTATCTGAGTCGCTTTAATAAAAAAGGAGCTTAAAGCTCCTTTTCATCTTGCTTAGTCCTTTAATTTCTATCTAGGCTAGTCAACCAAATTTTTTGGTAGCGAGAATGTCACATCCTCAACTACCCCTTCTAGGTTACGAATACTTCGCGGTCCAAATTCTTGAATCTTGGCAACGATAGATTGAGCAAGGCTTTCAGGGGCAGAGGCTCCCGCAGTCAGCCCGACTCTTTTTTTACCTGCAAACCATTCTGCTTGTAGTTGCTCTGGCGCATCGACCATGTAGGCGGGAACTCCCAATTTTTCAGCCAATTCACGCAAGCGATTCGAGTTCGAGCTTGCCTTACTACCCACCACAATAACTACCTCAACTTGAGGTGCCATAAATTTCACGGCGTCTTGACGATTTTGTGTGGCGTAGCAAATATCTTGTTTGCGAGGCTGAACAATATTGGGAAATTTCCGAGTCAATGCATCAACAATTTCTTTGGTTTCATCAATGGAGAGTGTGGTTTGGGTAACAAAGGCTATTTTTTCATGTGCAGCAAAAGGCAAACCTTCGACATCAACTATCTTCTCGATCAAAAAGACGCCCTCTTTCACTTGACCCATCGTACCCTCTACCTCGGGGTGTCCAGCATGGCCAATCATCAGAACTGTAAAGCCATCCTTACACATCTTGACTACCTCAAGGTGCACTTTAGTCACCAGAGGACAAGTAGCGTCATAAACCTGCAGGCCACGCGCTTGCGCATCTCTACGGACTTCTTGAGATACACCATGCGCACTAAAAACC
>CAIKGX010000084.1 GCA_903827075.1 uncultured beta proteobacterium
CTTGTCTTCTGCCATAGCTTCTCTTTATACTGATCTAATGGACTCCATCGCACAACTTCGCAAAAATTACACTTTCGGGCAACTCACTGAAACCGATGTTCCAGTTGATCCGCTCAGCTTATTCCAGGTTTGGTTTGATCAAGCCGTTAAAGCAGAGTGTCCTGAGCCCAATTCCATGACCTTGGCTACCGCCGATAAAGCAGGCAATCCGTCAGCCCGTATTGTCTTACTAAAAGGTGCAGATCCAGAAGGCTTTAGCTTTTTTACCAATTATGAAAGCCAAAAAGGCAAAGAATTAGCTATCCGCCCACAAGCTGCCCTATTATTTCACTGGCATGAGTTAGAGCGCCAGGTTCGGATCAAAGGCTTAGTAGAGCGGGTTCCAGCCGCTGAAAGTGATGAATATTTTCACTCTCGGCCCGCCGCTTCCAGAATTGGTGCCTGGGCCTCCCCTCAGAGCGCGCAGATCCCTCATCGAGAATTTCTTGAGCAGGCAGAAGAAAAGTTTAAGGGACAGTTTGGGGAAGCGCCACCCCGCCCCGAGCACTGGGGTGGTTATCGCTTACGCCCAAGCGAATTTGAATTCTGGCAAGGACGTCCGTCACGCCTGCACGACCGCATTCACTATCAGCTTGAAGGCACTGCATGGCGTATTGCTAGGCTTGCACCTTAAGCTTGCACCCTATCTGACTTAACTAAACTCTGGCGCAATGAGTGATTTAAATTTCGCTCGAAATTTTGCCAACTTAGGCGCTACCACTGCCATGCAATAGCCTTGCCCTGGGTGCTGGCGGAAATAATCTTGGTGATAATCTTCCGCTGGATAAATAGTGGGGGCTGACTCGATCTGAGTGATGATGGGGTTTGAATAAATGCCCGATGCACTTAACTCATCCACCACCTCATGCGCTGTTTTAGTTTGCGATTCACTATGAGTAAAAATCACTGAGCGGTATTGCGTTCCATGATCATTGCCCTGATAGTTCAAAGTCGTAGGGTCATGAATCACAAAAAAGATTTCCAACAAATCACGATAAGAAACCCGCTCGGGATCAAAGTACACATCGACAATTTCTGCATGCCCGCTAACACCAGTGCAGACAGACTCATAACTTGGGTTAGGCCTTACGCCACCGCCATAGCCCGAGATGACTGCTTTTACCCCTTGAATTTGCTGATAAACAGCCTCAAGACACCAAAAACACCCCCCGCCAAGGGTGGCTCGCTCCAAGTGGCTCTCGTTTTTATCATTAATTGTGTTCATGGCTTTATCCTAATGCCTTATTCAATCGCTTGCTTGTAACCCTTGCACTAATACCCATGAACCGTTTTACACTCCAATTAGATGAAATCAAGGCGGCATATGCTGCTAATCCCAACCCTAGTCTAGAGGTTCGACTAGAGCGAATTGGGCGCATTGAGCAAATGATTTCGGCCAATGAAGAAAAAATTTGCAAAGTACTGGAAGCGGACTTTGGAGTACGTAATCCAATTGAAACCCGCCTAGCTGAATTTCAGATGGTGTACCAAGCCTGTCAATACACCCGCAAGCATCTTAAAGAATGGATGAAGCCAACTTTGGTAGAAACCCCTTTCTCCATGGGTGCCTCTCACGCTTGGATCCAAGCTCAATCGATTGGTGTAGTGGGCATCATGAGCCCTTGGAACTATCCAATCCATCTTGCCCTTACCCCAGTCATTGCTGCCCTTGCTGCAGGCAACCATGTATGGCTTAAACCCTCTGAAAGAAGTTCGCGTACCTCAGGCTTTTTAGCGACCCTTATTCAAGATTACTTTCACCCTAGTGAATTTTGCGTCACCACCGGCGGTATAGAAGTTGCCCAATCCTTTGCAGCTCTGCCTTTTGATCATCTCTTTTTTACTGGCTCAGAAAACATTGGGAGAAAAGTAATGCACGCTGCTGCTGATCACTTAACTCCTATTACCCTGGAATTAGGCGGCAAGTCCCCAGCCATCGTTGATGCTTCAGCCAATCTCAAAGACGCAGCGGGCAGCTTGATATACGGCAAGCTACTCAATGGTGGTCAGACCTGCATTGCACCAGACTATGTTTTAGTTCAACCTGGCAATCGCGATGCCTTCATTGAGCAATTACAGTTCGCAGCTCAAGCGCAATTCTCTAAACCTGAAGAATTGACTGGGCCCATTGATGAAGAGCAGCTCATGCGCTGGCAGCACTTGGTACGTGATGCCGCGGACCGTGGCGCTCAAGTGATTCCATTGCTTGCTAGTAAGAATGGTCAATCCAATCGCTTTACACCCGTTGCGCTAGTAGACGTATCC
Organism: uncultured beta proteobacterium; assembly: GCA_903827075.1. Lineage (GTDB taxonomy): Bacteria > Pseudomonadota > Gammaproteobacteria > Burkholderiales > Burkholderiaceae > Polynucleobacter. The sequence continues at coordinate 2,305 of CAIKGX010000084.1, forward strand.
GAAGATGCGCTCATCATGCAAGAGGAGATTTTCGGACCAATACTACCCATTATTACTGTGAGCGACACCACCGCTGCCATTCATTACATTAATAAGAGGCCCAATCCATTAGCGCTGTACTGGTTTGGTAAAGACAAAGGTAATATGCAACGGGTTCTGAATGAAACTCGCACTGGTGGCGTGACAATAAATGACACCTTATTGCATGTCGCAGTAGAGGGGCTCCCTTTTGGTGGTACAGGCAACAGTGGTATGGGTGCTTATCACGGTAAGGCAGGCTATGACACATTTAGTCATCGCAAATCCATCTTGGAAGTGAAGGGATTTTTTGGCACCAAGCTCTTTAGCGGTACTAAGTTGGCACGCCCACCTTACGGACCAAGCGTAGAGCGCTTAATCCGGTGGTTGCAATAATTTGTTAAGTGCTCTGGATTGATTTACAGCAGTAGTTTGGCTGCAAAACCGATCAGTAATAATCCAACAAACCCCCATAGCAAGGCTGCGTAGCGGGGGTGTTTTTGAAAGTAAGTCAAAAAGAATTGCCCAGCAAAAATCAAGCCGGTCAGATAGGTCATGCTCGCTAGCTGCAAGACAATCGCTAGATATAAAAAAGTGTGAGTAGGATGATCGTATCCAGGCTGAATGAATTGCGCAAAGAAAGATACAAAGAAAAAGATTGCCTTGGGATTCGTTAAAGATAAAGTCAAGGCCGCCAGAGCGGGATGCAAGCTATCAAAGTAATTGATGCTTTTCATCGCATCCACTTCTTCTCCAGATCTACTCCAGCGCTTTACTCCACCCCGAATTAAGCTATACCCCATCCACCCCAAATATCCGGCACCCAGGGTTCGTATAACATTAAAAATCAGAGGCGAAGCATTCAGTAAAGATGCGGCGCCTAAAGCAACACCCGTCATTAAAATAGCATCGCCAATAAAAATTCCGAATGAGGCCCAGGCGCCAGCTCGCCACCCTTTTTGAGAGGCTATCGTTAAGACATAAAGAGAATTAGGCCCAGGAAACAAAATCGTAAAAATAGTCCCCAGCAAGTATGTTGGGAAATCGATAATTCCGAAATTCGAGGGTGATAAGAGCTGGTCCATAGGGATATGATAATTAATTCCGGGAAAACCCTTGTATTCATCTTGTGAAAATGCCATAATGCTAGGCTTGCTTATAAAAGCAATTTGATTCATCGCCCCCCAGCTATATTTCAGCGATTAGTTTAGAAGTCATAAACACAACAACGCTGCCGCCTGTCTGATGGTCGATGCCTTTGACCATCGCACCCTACAAAAAACAATGGGTGTACATACGGAGACATCCCTGAATAGGGATGAGTAATAGCATGACTTTTTCTAAAGAAACTAATCCTGAGTCTACTGACTCAAAGCAGACTGGAAATTCATTTCAGTCTTTTGGCTTAGCAGCCTCACTCCTTAAAAACGTTGCTGAATTGGGTTATACCCAAGCCACCGAAGTTCAAGCTCAGGTTGTGCCTGCAGCTCTGACAGGTGTTGATTTATTGGTCAGCAGCCAAACTGGTAGCGGAAAAACCGCGGCCTTTTTATTACCTTTAATTAATCAACTGATTGAAGACAGCTCAAGCGGGTCACCTGCACCAGGTCGCGCACAACCTAAAGTATTAGTGCTCTGCCCAACTCGTGAACTAGCTCAACAGGTTACCGCTGATGC
>CAIKGX010000085.1 GCA_903827075.1 uncultured beta proteobacterium
ATTTTGGATTTCATGATCATGATGCCATTGGGGCCCGAGTTCATCCGGGTGCTGAATATCAATACGCATCAATTTGGCTTATTACTATCTTCCTATACATTTGCGGCAGCTATAGCGGGCATTTTTGCTACTTACTATATTGACCGCTTTGAGCGTAGGCAGTTACTGCTGAGCCTATATGCCTGCTTTATCATCGCCACATTGGCTTGCAGCTTTGCGCCTAACTATCACACGCTATTTATAGCCCGTGCATTTGCTGGTGCGTTTGGAGGCATCTTAGGATCGCTAGTGCAGACTATTGTGGCCGACTCGATTCCGTTCGAGCGAAGAGGTAAGGCCTTGGGTACAGTAATGGCCGCCTTCTCCGTATCTACCGTTGCCGGTGTTCCATTAAGTTTGTTCTTGGCTGATAACATCCCTGCGCTAGGATGGCGTGCCCCGTTCATTTTTATTGCATTAATTTCTACCCTGATTTTATATTTAGGATACCGAAATATTCCTAAGATTGCAGGACACTTAGAGCATGTACACGAAGGCCATCGCCTAACTCAAATATGGAATATCTTTTTCGTACATCAACACTTAAGAGCCTTTTTATTTATGGCGCTCATCATGATGACGGGATTCTCGGTTATTCCTTATATTGCGTTGTATCTCACCTCAAATGTGGGAATTGATAATTCCTATATCTCCTTGGTTTATTTATGTGGCGGCATTGCCACCTTAATGAGTTCTCGATGGATTGGTCATTTGGCAGATCAATTTGGTAAGGTGAGGGTGTTTAAGATTCTGGCTATTGTCAGTTTGATTCCTTTGATCGTCACTACCAATTTGCCGCAAGTCCCGCTCTGGGTAGTATTAATAAACTCCACTGCATTTTTCATCTTAATTTCAGGGCGGATGATTCCGGCAATGGCGATGGTAAGTCAGCTTGTCGAAGCGAAGATGCGAGGCACTTTTATGAGCCTGATTGGATCAGTGCAAATGCTAGCCTCAGGAGTAGCTTCAGTAGTCGCTGGCATGGTAGTGACTATCGGCGTTGATGGAAAATTGGATCATTACAACCTAGTGGGTTATGGCGCAGCCGTATGTGGCTTGCTTACATTCTGCTTGGTGGGATATATTCACACTGATAAAGAAGCAAAATAAACCGACACTCAATACAGGGAGCGACATGATTACCTTTCCAAGGCCAGACGGTAAATTAGTGGAAGCTTATTTAGTGGAACCTACGGATACAGAGAATGCTCCTGGGGTAGTTGTCATTCAGGAGTGGTGGGGTCTGGATGATGAAATTAAGGATGCAGCTGATCGCTTAGCAAAAGCGGGATACCGTGCTTTAGTGCCTGACCTATATGAAGGAGAAGTGGCCTTAGAGGCTAACGAAGCCGAGCACTTGATGGGTGGATTGGATTTTGCAATTGCTGCTAGTCATGATATTCGTGGGGCAGTGCAATATCTCAAATCCACCGGTAGCGCAAAAGTAGCAGTCACTGGGTTTTGTATGGGTGGCGCATTAACAGTCCTATCCGCGGGGAATATTCCTGAGCTCGATGCCACTGTGGTCTGGTACGGCTATCCTCCTCTGGAATACGTAGATGCGAATGCCATCACAAAGCCGATGCTGGCACACTGGGCTTTGCACGATGAATTCTTTGCCATTGCTGGCGTCGATCAGCTAGAGGAAAAATTCAAATTGGCAGGAGTGAATTATGACTTTCACCGCTATGACGCTAAACATGCTTTTGCTAATCCCAAATCAGAGACTCGTGGTTTGCCTCCACTGGAATACAACCCCCAAGCGGCAGAGCTTGCTTGGGATAGAACACTCAATTTCTTGAAAAAATATTTAGCTAAATAAGAACCTAAGAACCCAATTACCTATTCATTTATCAAACCCTATTCTTATGCATCTCTTTGCCGAAAACCTAGCAGTAGAAATATCCTCTTACTATCGAAATCTGGCCTTGGCCCATGGCGTTATTCCTAAAGTATTCACTTTGGTAAATGCAGAGGGCGATCAGTATTTATTCTTCATTGATGATTTACGCATGGAGCAAGACGAAGAGACTCAGTTTCTAGCATTTATTGTTCAGCAGCATGATGCAGTGTGTTATGCCCGTGGGACTTTAGTCATTCTAGAAAAATCTCAACAGCTCATTGAATTTGCCGTGATCGATAAAGAGGATCAGGAGGCCATTGTTTGTTCGGCAGAGATCACTCGTGATATGGATGAAAAACCCATTGGCTTAAGCGAGTTTGAAAAGACGCTCGCACCGAAGAAGACTATTTTCTTTAGCGGCTTGTTTGAGCCCCCTCGCTTATCTGAGGATAAAGCTGAAGAGTTCGAAAGCCTTTGGGATGAGATGAAGCCCAAGATTTTGCATAGATCTATGGGGATCTAGCTTTCACAACTGGGCTTGACAGGGGGAATCCCTCAATAGTACTGGCAAGTTTTATAATGGGATCTATGAAAAAACAATACTTTGGCACTGATGGTATCCGCGGGGAAGTAGGGCAGTTTCCGATTGTTCCGGAGTTCATGACCC
>CAIKGX010000086.1 GCA_903827075.1 uncultured beta proteobacterium
GATGCCACCGATGTCATTAGCATTGATTTGAGCGATATCCACTTTCGGGACCGCATCCTCGAGCGCCCTTAGAAATATCTCTGAGCTTGGGAGCCAACCGACCACCAATAAATCTAGCAAGGCAAACAGTAAAAAGCGCCGACAAAGATGAGGCTTTCTAAGACCCAGAGATATAAGGCTGAGCAATATAAAAACGATGAGCCAATTGAGGGGCTCAATAGCAAATTGCACTACCTTCGAGAGAGTAAAAAAGATTGTATCCATATATACATAGAATCTTAACTTGCCTGCCAAGCAATGCCTCTAAATTGGCCCTAATATAGGGGCTATGCAAAAAGCTCTGGTTTGGCTCCGTCGCGATCTTCGTCTTTATGACCAAGCTGCACTCCATTGCGCCCTTAAAGAGAGCAGGCAGGTCTGGCTCGCCTTTGTATTTGATACCGAGATTTTGTCCCCACTGCTACAGGGTGAGCTTGATAACAATGGCCTCAAACATGACCGTCGAGTCGATTTTATTTGGCAAGGACTCCAAAAAATCGATGAAGAGCTGCGCGCTCAAGGCTCAGGATTGATAGTTCGCTTTGGTAAGCCTACAGAAATCATTCCACAGATTGCGACTGATCTGGGGGTAGAGGCAGTCTTTACCAATCATGACTATGAACCTTCAGCCATTGCTCGAGATACATTGGTGCAATCTCTATTGGAGAAGAGAGGGATTGCTTTAGAGAGTTATAAAGATCAAGTCATTTTTGAGAAGAAAGAGATTTTGACGAACTCCAATACGGTGTTCTCCATTTTTACGCCCTATAAAAACAATTGGCTCAAGACCCTGCAGGAAAAAGATATTGCACCTTATGACTGCACACCAAAAGAAGGTCAACTTGCTGCCATTCCCAAAAAACTGGAAGCTACACTCCCCTCTCTAGAGTCGATGGGATTTAGCGCTACAGGAATCGAATCTTACCTACCCCCCGGATCAGAAGCAGGTCAGCAATTTTTAGAGGATTTCCTCACCCGTATCGATCAATACCAAATTGGCAGAGATTTTCCTGCTATTAAGGGTGTGAGTTATCTCTCCACCCACTTGCGCTTTGGCATGCTCTCTATTCGAGGGCTAGTACGCGAAGCCCATCGACGAATGTTATCTGGCAGCATGGGCGCCACTATTTGGTTAAGTGAGCTGATTTGGCGTGATTTCTATTTCATGATTTTGGCCAATCATCCCCGACTAGCTGACGGCCTTGCATTTAAACCCGACTACGACAATATCCAATGGGAGAGCGGGCCAAACGCCAAGAAACTTTTTAAAGCATGGTGTGATGGCAAAACTGGTTACCCTTTGGTGGATGCCGCTATGCATCAGTTAAATCAAAGCGGATATATGCACAATCGTCTGCGCATGGTTGTGGCGAGTTTTTTAACGAAAGACTTAGGTATTGATTGGCGCTGGGGTGAGGCTTATTTTGCAGAGCACCTTAATGATTTTGAGCTCTCATCCAATAATGGTGGGTGGCAATGGGCCTCCTCTTCGGGATGTGATGCGCAACCCTATTTCCGAATCTTTAACCCCATTACCCAGTCGGAGAAGTTTGATCCTGAAGGCAAGTTCATTTGTCGCTATCTCCCCCAACTTAACAAACTCTCCAAGAAATCCATTCATGCACCCTGGGAAGCGGGTCATATTGAGCTCGAGGAGGCTGGAATACTACTAGGGAGAGACTATCCTCTACCGATCGTGAATCATGACCAAGCCCGTAAGAATACTTTGGTACGCTATAGCGTAGTGAAAAAAATAAGCTCTGAATAACTAGCAAACTCAAATTAGGATTTAAGATAGGACATGAGCAAGACTTATGCAGTTGGTGATATACAAGGATGCGCACCCTCCCTTAAAAACTTAGTTAAGAAACTTCCCGCGAAATCCAAGATGATTTTTCTGGGAGATTTAGTCAATCGTGGCCCAGACTCTCTGGGTGCCTTACGCTATCTAAAAAAACTACAAGAAGATAATCGCGCAGAATGTATTTTGGGCAACCATGATTTGCATCTTCTAGCGATTGATGCTGGCTTGCGAAAGACTAAAGGGCTAGATACCATTGATAAAATTTTAAAAGCCCCCGATCGTGCAGAACTTATCGATTGGTTGCGCCACAGACCCTTAGCCTTAAACACAGGAAAAGTCTTAGCAGTGCATGCCGGTGTTTTACCTCAATGGGATTTACAGCAAACCATTGAATATGCCCAGGAAGTCGAAAAAACACTGCGTAAAAAAACGTATAAAAGTTTTTTGGCAAATATGTATGGCAATAGCTCCAATAAATGGAGTAATTCTCTCAAAGGCTATGAACGTTTACGGGTCATTACCAATGCGCTGACTCGGATGCGCTTTTGCACTCCTAGCGGCCTCATGGAATTTGACAGTAAGGAAGGCCTAGAAAATGGGCCTAAGGGTTACCTGCCTTGGTTTAAGGTGCCTAAACGAAAGACTCAGGATGCTCTGATTTATTTCGGTCATTGGTCTACCTTAGGTCTATTAAGACACCCAAACGTCATCGGTCTTGATACGGGATGTGTTTGGGGTGGCAAGCTCACAGCCATGGAAATTCCAGAATCTGGAAAAGATCGCAAGAATCTGCAAATGATCCAAGTCCGCGGCTATAACCACCCAATGCGTATGTAAGTAGCTAACGCTACTAAGAAATTACAACTTCTTAAATGAAGTACCCGCTGCAGCAATAATGACATTAAGCACTTCGTTATCGTGAGCAATTGAAGTAAAGCCCGCCTCATATGCTGATGGTGCTAAGTACACCCCCTCATCTAACATAGCGTGAAAGAATTTCTTGAAGGCCTCAATATTGGTTTGTGTCACCGCCTCAAATGAAGTGGGGACCTGATCTGCAAAGTAAAATCCAAACATGCCGCCCACACTATCCACTGCAAAAGGAATCTTGGCTTCATCAGCCGCCTGTTTTAAGCCCGCCATGAGCTTTTCTGTTTGGCCTGAGAGGCACTCATAAAACCCAGGGCGAGACACAATCTCTAGAGTTTTTAGGCCGGAAGCCACTGCTACTGGATTTCCGGAAAGTGTTCCTGCTTGATAGACATTACCTAAGGGAGCAAGCTTGGACATGATGTCTTTTTTGCCACCAAAAGCTGCCATCGGCATACCGCCGCCCATCACTTTGCCAAGGCAAGTTAAATCGGGGGTAATGCCCTGTAAAGATTGTGCGCCACCCAAAGCTACCCGAAACCCGGTCATCACTTCGTCGTAAATCAAAACGCTGCCATGTTTGCTGGTGAGGTGGCGTATTGCAGATAAAAATTCTGGCGAAGGCTGAATCAGATTCATATTGCCAGCGATCGGCTCAATGATCACTGCGGCAATCTGATCGCCCTGCCTTTGAAACACTTCTTCAATCGCCGCGACATCGTTATAAGGCAATACGAGGGTGTGCTTCACCACATCTTGAGGAACACCGCCAGATGAAGGGGCATTCTGAGTTGAATCAGCAAAGGTTAAAAGGCCAGAACCCGCTTTAACCAAAAGACTATCGGCATGGCCGTGATAGCAACCCTCAAACTTAATAATCAGATCGCGACCGGTATAGCCACGCGCCAGACGTAAAGCACTCATAGTGGCTTCAGTTCCACTCGATACCATCCGTACTTGCTCAATACTGGGCATGAGCTCACAAATTCGTTCGGCTAATTCAATTTCGCCTTTGGTGGGAGCGCCATAACTAAAGCTTGTTTCAGCCGCTCTTTGAACCGCCTCGACGACCTCAGGATGGGCATGACCGACAATCATCGGACCCCAGGACATAATCAAGTCAATGTAACGTTTATCTTCTGCGTCCCAAAAGTACGGCCCTTTTGCCCTAGAGACAAAACGGGGTACACCACCCACCTGACGGAAAGCCCTCACCGGAGAATTCACACCCCCTGGAATGGTTTTTTGTGCCCGCTCAAACAACACTTCGTTTTGTCCCACGATACTTTCCTTAGCTTCTCACTGTCTAACTACATCAATACTGACCATATTAATTAGATTGCCATCATTTCAAAATCTTCCTTACGTGCACCACATTCAGGACAGGTCCAATTCATTGGAATGTCACTCCAAAGCGTGCCAGGGGCAATACCCTCATCAGGCAATCCAGCTGCTTCATCGTAGACCCAGCCACAGATCAAACACATATAGGTTTTCAATTCCATCGCTTTGCTCTTTTCTCTACTGTTTACTATCTGGATATTTTAAGACTCAAAAATCTATTCTGTAGGCGCTGCAGGGTCCCGCTTTTGATGCATCTCAAATTTAAAGAGCCTACATTCAAGTGGGCCATTAAATAAAGGGGTTCGTTTGGATTCTTTAATGCGCAATTGCCCTGGCAAAGCCATGTCTGCCGTCAGTACAAACACATTCCAACCACCAAACGCATTTTTGAGATGTTGGCCAAATTGCTGCAAAAACTCGACAAATTGAGGATCCTGCTCCTCCTGTGCCTGCAATTTTTTCAAGGATTCCCGGCTAGAGCGTTTGGCGCTTTGACGACCAGTCTCTAAATTATGGGCATAGCGATCTTCCGACTCATCTGGCTCGTAACCATTTTGACTATCAGCTTCATCATCGGCACCCCGCTCGCGTCCTCGCCCACCCTTAATGACCAAGCGTTCGCCATATGGGGGATTTAACAACATCACCCCTTCGTGAACATTCGCTGGGGGCTTGCTCGCTAAAGCGTCCACTTGACGAGTCACGGGCATATCCGGCAATTGGGCTCGTTGCCAGTTCCCTTTAAACATCGCAACTAACTTCTCATTAATATCGCCACCGCTAATTCCCAGTGATTGGGCATCAGGATATTGTTTACGTTTCTCAAGCATTTGGGCTAAAACTGCTTCTTTTATAGATACCCAACGCTTCTCTTCGCCACTGGCCTGGAAAGGTTTCAAACGTTGAAAACCAAAGCCATGAGCTGAAGTGACCAATGGGCGGTAAGCTAATCGACTGGGTTTAGCATCATCTCCATAGATTCCAGCCCGAATGGCGCCTGGCGGAATGGCTAATGCTGTTTGAGCGGCCTCAATTAAAAATGTGCCGCTACCGCACATCGGATCAAACAAGGTCTGGCCAGGAGTCCAGCCGGTGATCGATAAAATGCCAGCAGCCAAATTTTCCTTTAGTGGCGCATCGCCCTTTTCATCGCGCCAGCCGCGCTTGAACAAAGCCTCGCCTGAGGTATCTAAATAGATAGTGATATGGGTAGCCGTCAAATGCGCCTGTACACGGACATCCGGAAAAGCGGTATCAATACTGGGGCGATCACCTGTGACATCGCGCAAGCGATCGACAATCGCATCTTTAATTTTCAGAGTTGCAAAGTTCAAGCTTTTTAAAGGAGAGCGATGTGCAGTCACATCTACCCGCAATGTTTGCTGAGAAGAAAACCACTCCTCCCAAGCCAAACCACTGGCTAATTTATAAAGATCTTCTTCCTGCCGATATGGGGCTTCTGCCATTTGAAGCAAAATACGACTGGCAATACGAGAATGCAAATTCAAGGACATCGCCGCAGAAATAGGGGCGGCAAGCCCAACTCCGCCTGTAGGACTAGTAGGCGTGGGATCAATTACCCATGCACCCAAAGCCTTTGAGTCTGGGCGCTGAGCAATATTGGCTAGCTCTTTTGCAAGGGGTACTTCTAGTCCGCCTGGGCAAACAACAAAAAATCTCATAAGGCTAACAATCTAAAAAAGAATAAATACAGAAATGAAAATAAATGGGGATTGCTCTAAGGCTTAATCACTACCAGAGCAGTCACAATTAGCAAGAGTACGACTGGTACTTCATTGAACCAGCGATACCAAACTCCTGAACGAACGTTTACTCCATTACGAAACTTTTTGAGCAAACTCCAACAAGCATGGTGGTAACCAATAACCAATAGCACAAAAAATACTTTGACATGCATCCAAACTTCACCCGATCCGATCTTGAAGTGCAACCATAGCGCCAAACCCAGCAATACTGCAGGGACCGCCAAAATAGTCATAAACCGAAATAGGCGATTGGCCATGCCCAGAAGACGTTCATACGCCTGTGGATTTTTCTCATCCGCTAGGTTTACAAAAATACGGGGAAGATAAAACAGTCCTGCAAACCAAGATGCGATTAAAACAATATGCAATGTTTTAGTCCAAAGATATGCATTACCCATGATGAATCATCCTGCCTTTAATTAAGTGCGTATCTCGCCATGACCCATGACGATGTATTTAAGGGAGGTCAAGCCATCGAGCCCCACGGGACCGCGCGCATGGAGTTTGTCATTAGAAATGCCAATCTCTGCACCAAGACCATATTCAAAACCATCAGCAAAACGGGTGCTGGCATTTACCATCACGCTGGCACTGTCTACCTCTCGCAAGAAGCGATCAGCTTGTGCCTTATTGTTAGTAATAATGGCATCGGTATGTTTACTGCC
>CAIKGX010000087.1 GCA_903827075.1 uncultured beta proteobacterium
CATATTTCCCTTAATTTTTTTATTAATCCAACTGAAGATTTAGAGAATAAGAATCAAATTTATTTGAATCTGTCGGGGGATATTGAAAGCGCAGTAGGAAAATTCTTATTAATTCTGTATTTCTAGGGAAATACCCCTGATGTACTGAAAATCAGGGAAAGCCCTTTATGTATCAATGGTTAATCGTGTTAAATTACTGTCGTAGTACCAGTATTTGCACAGATCAATTCGTGAGTCGGTACAGCCGTATAGCGAATGGTTATAACCACAGTTTTTATTCGGGAAACCCGATGAAAGGTGAGCATCATGATGCAGGACCAAAGGGATAACTCCTATCTCTTCGGCGGAAACGCCCCCTACGTAGAGGAACTCTACGAATCCTACTTGCACGATCCAGCTTCTGTTGAGGCTCATTGGCGAGATTATTTTGATGGCGTAAAGCAGGTGCCAGCATTTGACGGCTCCTCAAGAGCCGATATTGCGCACGCACCAATTGTTGCTTCATTTGCTGAGCGCGCTAAGCAAGGCCCGATCAGAACGGTATCTGATTCAGCTGACTCAGCAATGGGACGCAAACGTGTTGCCGTTCAACAGTTGATTGCTGCGTACCGAAACGTCGGTAACCGTTGGGCAGATATTGATCCTTTAAAGCGCACAGAGCGTCCGGATATTCCGGAGTTAGACCCTGCGTTCTACGGCTTTACAGATGGCGATATGGATATCGTCTTCAATACGAGTAATACATTCTTTGGCAGGACAGAAATGTCCTTACGCGATTTATTGCAAGCTTTGCGTGAAACGTATTGCGGCAAGATTGGCGCCGAATATATGTTTATTGCCGACCAGAAGATTAAAAAATGGTGGCAAGAAAAATTAGAGTCTATTCGCTCAACTCCAAGCTTTAATGTAGATGAGAAGCGCCAGATTCTAGATCGCGTCACTGCGGCAGAAGGTTTAGAGCGTTATCTCCAGGCCAAGTATGTTGGCCAAAAGCGTTTCTCCCTTGAGGGCGGCGACAGCTTCATTCCCTGTATGGATGAATTGATTCGTGAGGCTGGTTCCAAGGGCGTACAAGAAATTGTCATTGGTATGGCTCACCGTGGTCGTTTAAATGTACTGGTAAACGTCTTAGGCAAAATGCCTACAGACTTATTTGCCGAATTTGAGCATAAAGGTCCGGAGACATTGCCTGCGGGCGACGTGAAGTATCACCAAGGCTTCTCAAGTGATATTTCTACACCATCCGGTCCAGTGCATTTATCTTTAGCATTTAACCCATCCCACCTAGAGATCGTCAACCCTGTAGTTGAAGGATCGGCGCGTGCTCGTATGGAGCGTCGTGGTGACATGTTGGGCGAACAAGTGCTACCAGTGCTCGTGCATGGTGATGCTGCCATTGCTGGACAGGGCGTCATGCAAGAAACTTTGGCGATGTCAGAGGTTCGCGGTTATTCCACTGGCGGCACCATTCATATTGTGATTAACAACCAAATTGGTTTCACCACATCTGACCCACGCGATTTACGTTCTAGCTTGTATTGCACCGACATCATGAAAGTGGTTGATGCCCCTGTATTGCATGTGAATGGCGATGATCCTGAGGCAGTGGTCTTGGCTACGAAATTGGCTGTGGAGTTCCGTACCAAGTTTCATAAAGATGTTGCAGTAGATATTGTGTGCTTCAGAAAACTCGGCCATAACGAGCAAGACTCTCCAGCAATGACCCAGCCATTGATGTACCAAATCATCTCAGCTCATCCTGGTACACGCAAGTTGTATGCTGATCGATTAGAGGCTCAAGGAGTATTTCCTGTTGGTACAGGTGATCTCATGGTGAAGGAATATCGCGCTGCGATGGATGCGGGTAAATCCACATCAGACCCCGTTCTCAGCAACTTCAAGGGTAAATATGCAGTCGATTGGTCACCATTCTTAAATAAGAAATGGACCGATGAAGCCGATACTGCCATTCCCTTAACGGAGTGGAAGCGTTTGGCTGAGAAGATATCCACTATTCCTGATAATTTCAAGGCACATCCATTGGTTGAGAAGGTCTACAAAGATCGCGCAGCAATGGGTCGAGGTGAAGTGAATGTGGATTGGGGTATGGGCGAGCATATGGCTTTTGCATCTTTGGTCGCTAGCGGTTACCCAGTGCGCTTATCCGGTGAGGATAGCGGTCGCGGTACCTTTACCCATCGCCATGCTGTTTTGCATGATCAAAACCGTGAGAAGTGGGATATCGGCACTTATATGCCTTTGCGGCATGTGGCTAAAGATCAAGCACCATTCTTGGTAATTGATTCGATTTTGTCCGAAGAGGCCGTGCTTGGTTTTGAGTATGGCTACGCCGCTGCAGAACCTAATACGCTCACCATCTGGGAAGCGCAGTTTGGCGACTTTGCCAATGGTGCTCAAGTGGTGATCGATCAATTTATCGCTTCTGGTGAAGTGAAGTGGGGTCGCGCAAACGGTTTGGTCATGATGTTGCCTCATGGTTATGAAGGCCAGGGACCAGAGCACTCATCCGCTCGTTTAGAACGCTTTATGCAGTTGTGTGCTGATACCAATATGCAGGTCATTCAGCCAACGACTGCGGCACAGATTTTCCACGTGCTACGTCGTCAGATGATTCGTCAGTTCCGCAAACCGCTAATCTTGATGACTCCGAAATCCTTGTTGCGAAATAAGGAGGCGGCATCACCATTAACGGAGTTCACGAAGGGTGGTTTCCAAACTATTCTGCCAGAACGTGATGACACTATCGACGGCAAGAAGGTCACTCGCTTGGTCATGTGCTCAGGCAAGGTCTATTACGACTTAGTGAAGGCGCGTACAGAGAAGAAGATTGATGATGTGGCGATCATTCGCTTGGAGCAGTTATATCCATTCCCCCACAAAGCATTGGCAGTTGAATTGAAGAAGTACCCCAAGTTAGAGGAAGTGGTGTGGTGTCAAGATGAACCGCAAAACCAAGGCGCTTGGTTCTTTGTTCAGCACAATATTTTGGAAAATATGGCAGATGGCGGAAAGTTGGCCTATGCAGGACGTCCAGCATCCGCTTCACCTGCTTGTGGTTATGCCCATCTCCATCAAGAACAACAGAAGTCACTTCTTAACGCGGCGTTTGCCAAACTCAAAGGTTATGTCATCACGAAATAATCGTCGACATCACCATATATCAATATATTAAATAGGATTAATCATGGCTATTTTTGAAGTTAAAGTTCCCCAACTCTCCGAGTCAGTAGCTGAAGCTACTTTGTTGCAATGGAAAAAGAAAGTCGGCGATGCCGTCGCTCAAGATGAAATCTTGATTGAAATTGAAACTGACAAAGTGGTGTTAGAAGTTCCAGCTCCTTCTGCTGGTGTCTTAACAGAAATCATCGTCGCTGATGGCGGTACTGTTGCTGCCGAGCAATTGATAGGCAAGATTGATAGCACTGCTGTTGCCGCCGCCGCTCCTGCGGCCGCTGCTCCAGCTCCAGCAGCAGTTACTGCGCCTGCAGCTGCCGCACCAGTTTCTAAATCTACTGGCGCTGCCGCCGCACCATCTGCAGCTAAGTTGATGGCAGAAAATAATTTGAGCTCAGGCCAGGTAGCTGGCTCTGGTCGTGATGGACGTGTTACTAAAGGTGATGTGATTGCTGCTGTTGCTGGTGGTAGCAAATCCGCCACATTGCCAAGCGCCCCTGTTCCAACTGGTAATCGCCCAGAAGAGCGCGTACCAATGAGCCGTTTGCGTGCCCGTATTGCTGAGCGTTTACTTGAGTCCCAAGCAAACAATGCCATCTTGACCACCTTTAATGAAGTCAATATGGCGCCAGTGATCGCGATGCGCAATAAGTACAAAGATCAGTTTGAGAAAGTCCATGGCGTGAAGTTGGGCTTTATGTCCTTCTTTGTCAAAGCAGCTACCCATGCTTTGAAAAAATACCCACTGCTCAATGCTTCTGTTGATGGCAACGACATCGTGTATCACGGTTACTTTGATATTGGTATTGCGGTCAGTTCACCACGCGGTTTAGTGGTGCCTATCTTGCGTGATGTTGACCAAATGAACTTGGCTGATATTGAGAAGAAGATTGCTGAATTTGGTGTGAAGGCTCGCGAAGGTAAATTGTCTATCGAAGAGTTGACTGGCGGAACATTCTCCATCTCTAATGGGGGCGTATTTGGCTCAATGCTTTCTACCCCAATCATCAATCCTCCACAGTCTGCAATCTTGGGGATTCATGCGACTAAGGAGCGTGCCGTGGTTGAGAACGGTCAGATCGTGATCCGTCCAATTAATTACTTAGCCTTGTCTTACGATCACCGCATCATCGACGGTCGTGAGGCGGTTCTTGGCTTGGTAGCGATGAAGGATGCATTAGAAGATCCATCACGTCTCCTGCTTGATTTGTAAGAGGGTAGACCATGAGCAAATCATTTGACGTAGTAGTTATTGGCGGAGGCCCCGGTGGCTATATCGCCGCTATTCGTGCAGCGCAACTGGGTTTTAAAGTAGCCTGCGCCGAATCCAATAGTTATGACGACCCCAAAGACGAGCCACGCTTAGGCGGAACTTGCTTAAACGTCGGCTGTATTCCATCAAAGGCTTTATTGGCTTCCTCAGAAGAGTTTGAGAAGATCAGTCATCATGCTGCTGACCATGGCATTAAGGTGGGCGCAGTGAGCATTGATTCAAAGAAGATGGTTGCCCGTAAAGATGACATCGTTACCAAAATGACCGGTGGTATTGGGTACCTGTTCCGCAAGAACAAGATCACCTTGTTAAAGGGACACGCTTCATTTGAAGGCAAAACAGCCGAAGGCTATCAAGTCAAGATTGATGGTAAAGATAAAGAAACAGTAACGGCAAAAAATGTGATTATTGCCACTGGTTCTAAAGCTCGTCACTTGCCTGGAATTGCCGTAGATAATGTATTGATCTGCGATAACGAAGGTGCCTTGAAATTTGATTCCACGCCAAAGAAATTAGGTGTGATTGGTGCTGGCGTGATTGGTTTGGAACTTGGTTCAGTTTGGCGCCGTGTTGGATCAGAAGTGACGATTCTAGAAGCCATGCCATCTTTCTTGGGTGCGTGCGATCAAGGCATTGCAAAGGAAGCGCAAAAGTTACTCACTAAGCAAGGTTTGACCATTAACACTGGTGTGAAGATCGGCGATGTGAAGGTAGATAAAAAAGGTGTTGTAGTCAATTACACCGATAGCGCTGGAAAAGCAGCCAAGCTGGAATGTGATCGCTTGATCGTTTCCGTTGGTCGCGTACCCAATACCGATAAATTAGGTTTAGA
The DNA here is from genome assembly GCA_903827075.1 of uncultured beta proteobacterium. Taxonomy (GTDB): domain Bacteria; phylum Pseudomonadota; class Gammaproteobacteria; order Burkholderiales; family Burkholderiaceae; genus Polynucleobacter. The sequence continues at coordinate 5,301 of CAIKGX010000087.1, forward strand.
TAAGATCGGCCTAAAAGTAGATGAGCGCGGCTGTATTCCGATTGATGATCATACGTGCGCTACTTCAGCCCCTGGTGTTTATGCTGTCGGTGACGTCGTTCGCGGTCCGATGTTGGCGCATAAGGCAGAAGATGAAGGCGTATTGGTTGCCGAGATTATTGCTGGCCAAAAACCCCATATTGACTACAACTGCATTCCTTGGGTAATTTACACTGATCCAGAAATTGCATGGGTTGGTAAAACGGAAGAACAGCTTAAGGCTGCCGGTATTGCCTACAAAGCAGGGCAGTTCCCATTTGCTGCCAATGGTCGTGCTTTAGGCATGGGACGTCCAGATGGTTTCATCAAAGTTTTAGCCGATGCAAAGACTGATGAAATTTTGGGTGTTCATATCATCGGCGCCAATGCATCTGACCTGATTGCTGAAGCTGCTGTTGCCATGGAATTTAAAGCAGCTGCTGAAGATATTGCGCGTATATGTCACCCACATCCTAGCTTGTCTGAAGTGATGCGCGAAGCGGCATTGGCAACGGATTCACGTGCATTAAATATGTAATTGAAAGCATTAGAGTATTACCATCAAGAGTTAATGGCGCGCGGGTATCATAGCGATCCCGCGCAACTTGATGCCATAGAGCGCTTACAGCGTTGCGAAGATGAGTGGATAGCCTACAAAAAGATCCGCAGTAGTAATTTAAAAAAGAAACTCTTCAAGCCCCAACTGCCGCGAGGTGTGTACTTATGGGGTGGTGTTGGTCGAGGCAAATCCTTCCTGATGGATTGCTTTTATGCGGCCTCTCCTTTAGAAAAGAAAATTCGCATCCATTTTCATGAATTCATGCGTGAAGTTCATCGTGAATTGCATGAGTTGTCCGGCTTGGCCGATCCTTTAGATGAGCTCGCGAAGCGGATTGCTAAACGTTATCGCCTTATTTGTTTTGATGAATTTCATATCAATGACATAGCAGATGCGATGATTTTATATCGCTTATTAAGTGCGCTCTTTACCGACCGCGTGCAATTTGTGATGACATCCAATTACAAGCCTAGCCAGCTTTATCCCAACGGATTACATCGTGATCGCTTGCTTCCTGCCATTCAGTTATTAGAAGACCAGTTAGATGTACTGAATGTGGATGCTGGTAACGACTATCGCCGTGTGCAAATGGCGCAAGTAAAGGCCTATCTCACCCCCATTACTGCGGATACTACCTCCACTTTGCAACAGATGTTTGTCAATTTAATCGGCAATCAACCAGAAGATGTGCATCCTGTCCTCAATATTGAATCTCGTGAGTTAAGACCGCTACACATGGGTGATGGCGTGGTGTGGTTTGATTTTCAGACTCTATGCTGCGGTCCGCGCTCCCAAAATGACTACTTGGAGATTGCCAAGCAGTTTCATACGGTGATCGTGTCGGGGGTGCCCTATATGCCCCCTAGGATGACTAATGAAGCGCGACGGTTTATATGGTTAATTGACGTGCTTTATGACCATAAAATCAAGTTAATCCTCTCTGCAGAGGTTCCTGCTACCGATTTGTACACAGAAGGGCAGATCACTAGTGAGTTCTCTAGGACGGTTTCCCGGCTCATAGAGATGCAATCCCGTGACTACTTAGATGCGCCGCGTCGGGTAATTGACACCACATTGACCTAAAATAGGGTGATGACCAGCATTTCTAGCATAAACGCCGATTTACATTGCCACTCCGTTGTCTCTGATGGGACTTTAACGCCCGAAGAGCTAGCGCAGCGTGCCCATGCTAATGGCGTACGGTTATGGGCTTTAACCGATCACGATGAGTTAGGTGGTCAAGATAGAGCGCGCGCTGCTGCTAAGGCTATTGGCATGGAATATCTCACTGGAGTGGAGATTTCTGTTACTTGGATGGGGCAAACCATCCATATCGTGGGCTTAGGTATAGATGCAGCCCATATGGGGATCGTGGAGGGATTACGCCTGACTCGTGACGGTCGTGGTAATCGCGCCAAACTCATGGCCGAGCAATTGCTTAAGGCTGGAATACCTGGCGCTTATGAAGGTGCCCTCCATTTTGCGGGTAATCATGATTTGATTTCAAGAACCCATTTTGCTCGATTCTTGGTGGAACAGGGTGTATGCAAGGATACTGAGCACGTCTTTAAAAATTATCTCGTTGAAGATAAACCAGGATATGTTCCACACCTCTGGGCCACCTTAGACAATGCAGTCGCTTGGATTAAGGATGCTGGTGGTGTGGCTGTGATTGCCCACCCCGGTAGATACAAACTCAATGCCATGCAAATGGACGAACTTTACAAGCACTTTAAGGATATCGGCGGATTAGGGATTGAGGTAATTACCGGTAGTCATAGCCCAAACCAATATCAGACCTACGGCAAAATTGCACAGCAGTATGGCTTCATGGCTTCGCGCGGATCTGATTTTCATGATCCACAAGAGAGTTATATCGACTTAGGTACATTACCGCTTTTACCGGATCACTTAACTCCAGTCTGGTCTGCATTTCAATGATTTATGAACCATTTCCAATTACAAATAAAGAATAAAGATAAAGATGTTTGCTGAACGCGTTCTCTCTGGCATGCGACCTACGGGTAATTTGCACCTTGGCCATTACCACGGCGTTTTAAAAAATTGGGTCCGCTTGCAGTCTGAGTACCCTTGTTATTTCTTCGTGGCTGATTGGCATGCGCTGACCACCCACTATGAAACTCCGGATGTGATTGAGCAATCGGTTTGGGACATGGTGATTGATTGGTTGGCTGCCGGCGTAGACCCTAATCAAGCAACACTTTTTATTCAGAGCAAAGTTCCCGAGCATGCTGAGCTGTTCCTCTTGCTGGCAATGGGTACCCCATTGGGCTGGCTTGAGCGCGTACCAACCTACAAAGATCAGATAGAAAAGCTCAAAGAAAAAGATTTACAAACCTATGGCTTCTTGGGTTATCCGTTGCTACAAGCTGCAGATATTTTGATGTACCGCGCCCAATTTGTACCCGTTGGTGAAGATCAGGTCCCCCATGTGGAGATGACGCGTGAGGTAGCGCGTCGCTTTAATTATCTGTATGGTCGTGAACCTGGCTTTGAGGAGAAGGCGCTCGAAGCGGTTAAGAAATTGGGAAGCAAGCGCGCCAAGATGTATGCAGAACTGCGTGTGGCATTTCAGGAGCGTGGAGATGATGAGGCTCTCGAGCAAGCTAAAGCGATCTTGCAAGAAGCGCAAAGTCTCTCTATGGCTGATCGAGAAAGACTCTTTGGTTTTTTAGAAGGGGCTCGTAAAATTATTTTGCCTGAACCCCAAGCGCTCTTAACTAGCGCCTCCAGAATGCCTGGCATTGACGGTCAAAAAATGTCAAAGTCCTATGGCAACACCATTAGTATTCGTGAAAAACCAGAAGAAGTGATTCGATCCATCCGCACAATGCCAACTGATCCAGCGCGTGTTCGTCGAACGGATCCAGGCGATCCAGCACGTTGTCCCGTCTGGCAATTGCACGCTGTGTATTCTGATGAGGCTACTAAGCAGTGGGTTGAGAAAGAATGTAAAACTGCTGGGATTGGTTGTCTTGAATGTAAACAGCCGGTTATTGATGCGATTTTGGCAGAGCAGCAACCCATGTTTGAGCGCGCTCAAAAGTATTTGGATGATCCTAGTCTCTTGCGCTCCATCATTGCTGATGGTTGTGATAAGGCTCGCAAAGTAGCACAAGAAACCATGCGCGAGGTTCGTGAAGCGATGGGCTTAGCGTACGATTAATACCGCACCTCAGATGTCTACACACGACACCATCCTTAAGGCATCGCCTTGGCTTAGGCGTTTTGCACCCTTGATTGTTAAAGACGGTCTGGTATTAGATTTAGCTTGTGGAACTGGTCGGCATGCGTATTACCTAGCTCAATTGGGGTATCGCGTTTTAGCGGTTGACCAAGACATTTCTGCCGTCATGGCGTTGAATGATCCCGCAATCGAATGTGAGCAAATGGATATAGAGCTCGATGTGTGGCCTTTGTTAGGCAAGCTATTTAGTGCTATCGTGGTAAGTAATTATCTGTATCGACCCCATTTAGATCAATTGCCCAATATGCTGGCAAAGGGGGGTCTTTTAATCTATGAAACCTTTGCTAATGGCAATGCCGAATTTGGCAAGCCATCAAATCCCAATTTCCTTCTAAAACCTGGGGAATTACTTGCTTTAGCGGCTCGCCATGACCTGAAAGTCATTGCCTACGAGGATATTTACCAAGATCAGCCTAAGCCAGCCATGATTCAGCGTCTTTGTGCCGTAAAAGGGGATATAAAAGGGCGCATTCCGTTACAATTTCATGGTTAACATACAAACAGATCCGATTCTCAATCGGTATATTTTCGGTGACTAAGACAGCTAATTCCTACGGTAGTAAAAAACCCATTTCTGGCAGCATGCCGGCAATAGTAACGCCGATGTTTGAGGATGGCAGCCTAGACTATGGCAGCCTGCGCTCTTTACTGGATTGGCATGTAGCCGAGGGGTCGGATGGCATTGTGATTGTCGGGACTAGTGGTGAGTCACCTACTGTTTCTGTGCAAGAGCATTGTGAACTCATACGGGCAACGGTTGAGCATATTGCTGGGCGCATTCCCGTCATTGCAGGTACTGGCGGAAACTCCACCGTTGAGGCTATTGAGCTTACCCAGTTTGCCAAAAAAGTAGGCGCTGATGCCAGCTTGCAAGTAGTCCCTTATTACAATAAGCCTACTCAAGAGGGGATGTATGCCCATTTTCAGAAGATTGCTGAATCAGTAGATCTTCCCGTTATTTTGTATAACGTACCCGGTAGAACGGTTGCTGATTTAGCTGGTGATACGGTTGTTCGATTGGCTGCAGTTCCTGGAATTATCGGTATTAAGGATGCTACAGGTAGCCTTGAGCGCGGTACTTTATTGATTGCCGATTTAAAACGTGCTGGACATGAAGATTTTTCCGTATTTTCTGGTGATGATTTTAGTGCTGCCATGCTGATGCTCATGGGCGGCAAAGGAAATATCTCTGTCACGGCAAATATTGCTCCCCGTCTCATGCATGAGCTTTGTGTAGCAGCGATGTCTGATGATGTTGTTAGAACTAGAGATATTCAATACCAATTACTGGCAGTTCATAAAGCCATGTTCACCGAGGCAAACCCGATTCCAGTAAAGTGGGCCCTACATGAAATGGGCAAAATTACTGCTGGAATTCGTTTACCTTTAACCCCTTTAAGTGTTGCCTTGCGCGAACCCTTAAAGACTGCAATGAAACAGGCCGGCTTACTATGATGTATTTGATTCAAACCTTTCGCACATACTTTGGGATGCTCTGTATTTTTGCAATGCTTGGTTTCGGTTTAGCGGCTTGTAAATCGGTAACATCCAATGACACTGTTGACTACAAGAGTACAGGTGCGGTCCGCGGACCTAATTTGTCATACCCTCCCGATTTGATTACTGCGCAAGCGGATCGTCGCTATATTGTTCAGGACGGCACAGCAACGATGTCTGAATACAATGCCGCTCTTAAGAAATCAGTTCAGACACGTAAAAATGTGATGACTGGTATTCCAGGCATGCGTATTGCACGTGATGGAGAGCGTCGCTGGTTAGTAGTGGAAAAGCCAGCACCAGAGCTCTATCCCCAAATTAAGGACTTCTGGCAAGAGAATGGATTCTTGTTGGTGATTGATTCACCATCGACTGGCATCATGGAAACCGATTGGGCTGAGAACCGCTCAAAAATTTCCCAGGATTTTATTCGTTCGGCAGTGAGCGGGGCCTTAGATACACTGTATGACACGGGTGAGCGTGATAAATATAAAACGCGATTAGAAGTGGGCAAGCCTGGCGAGACAGAAATATATATAACCCAGCGTGGTGCGATTGAAAAATGTACAAGTGACGCTACGGGTAATTGTATTTCAACCATCTGGACTACTCGCCCCAATGACCCAGAGTTAGAGGCGGTCTTCTTGGCGCGCTTGATGGAGCGCTTGGGTATGACTCAAGAGCAAGCAAAGGCCCAAGTTGCTGCACCGCTTGGCCCAAAGACACCAAAAGCACAATTGGTTCAAGAGGGGACTAATACAGCCCATATTGAAATCGCTGCTGGATTTGATCGCGCATGGCGTGACACTGGCTTAGCTTTAGATCGCTCCAACTTTAGCGTAGAAGATCGGAATCGTTCCGGTGGTATTTACTACGTGCGCTATGTTAATCCTAAAGACCTGGGTGATACCAAGGGTTTCTTCTCTAATCTATTTAGCAGTAAAGACGAGTCCAGCATGAAGGCTAAAAAGTATCGCATAGTCGTTAAGTCGACCGGGGAAAATACATCTAGTGTCTATGTTCAAGATGCGGATGGGAATCCAGAGAACACGGCTGCTGGATTTAAGTTATTAACTTTGCTCACTGAGCAACTTACCCGCTAAGTTGTCATATTGCAGTAATTAAAAAAGCCGCTTTTCAGCGGCTTTTTTTCTTCAAGAAGAAGATTACTTCTTAGCGTCAGCAGCAGGAGCAGCAGCTGGTGCAGCAGGAGC
>CAIKGX010000088.1 GCA_903827075.1 uncultured beta proteobacterium
CAGAGTATTAGAGATAGTATTGAGTTGTTCGGCTTCCATCCCCTGATTATAAGGGGGTTATTGGCTTACATCCATCAGGCGGGAAGATCCTCATCATGCGCTTCAATCATGAGCTGAACACGGGCCTGACCTTGATAGCGGTCTGTGACGAGGCGGTAGGCTAGTTTGGCTTTGGAGGGGAGTGGGGCGGTGCGGTTGAACCAAACGCCAGTAAATGGTTTGCTCGCCATTTGACCATCACCCAAAGGCCTTAATTGCAGGCGAAGATGTTTTTCCTTCATGAGGCTTTGCTGGGCAATCTCAAATTCCCCATAAAAAATGGGTTGTGGAAAGCCTTGCCCCCAGATTTCTTCTGCAAGTAGGTCCCCTGTTTCTGGGGTGAACTCTGATAGAGCTAGGCTACCGTCATGAATATGGCGACGCTCAAGCAATTCATCATTGAGTAAGTCGTCAGCTACTTTTTGAAAAATAGCGTCAAACTTTTCAAAATCCGCTTTTCTGATGGTCAGGCCTGCAGCCATGGCATGGCCACCAAATTTCAGGATGAGGCCAGGCTCACGCTTAGAAACAATATCTAGGGCATCTCGCAAATGAAATCCTGTCAATGATCGACCTGAGCCGCGCAGCTCTTCCCCGGTGGCGCCATCGGCTAGTGCAAACACAATCGCAGGGCGATTAAAACGCTCCTTCAGCCGGGAGGCAACAATACCCACTACGCCTTGATGCCATTCTGGATTCCAAAGGCAGATACTATTGCGCTCCGCCATCGTGCCCGCGAGTTGATCTTCTGCCAAGTGAGCCAAAGCTGCTTCTTGCATGCCAGTTTCTATTCCACGTCGCTCGCGATTAATGCGATCAAGTTCTTGAGCGAGCTCTAAAGCTTGATCGGCTTGATCGGTGAGTAAAAGGCGAATGCCTAAAGTCATGTCTGCTAGGCGTCCTGCTGCATTCAGGCGAGGGCCAATAGCAAAACCCAAGTCAAAGGTATTGGCTTTGCGAGGGTCACGAACAGCTGCAGTAAACAGCGCCTGAATTCCTGCTTGCGAGATACCAGCACGAATACGCTTTAAGCCATTGGAAACCAAGATACGATTATTGCGATCCAGTTGCGCCACATCTGCAACGGTGCCCAAGGCCACTAAATCCAAAAGATTTTCAATTTTTGGCTGGGATTCGGCAGTAAATTTTCCGCGTTTACGTAGTTCCGCACGAAGGGCTACTAAGAGGTAAAACATCACCCCAACACCTGCAAGCGCCTTGCTTGGGAAAGAGCATCCCGGTTGATTGGGATTGACGATAGCAAGTGCATTTGGCAGTCTATCCCCAGGTAGGTGATGATCAGTCACGATGACTTCCATGCCTAGTTCCCGCGCGCGATCAACGCCGGCTTCACTCGCAATACCGTTATCGACGGTAATGAGGTATTTGGGTTTGGGGTTTTGTTGGGCGGCTAATTCGACAACCTCGGGCGTGAGGCCATAGCCCATAGTAAAGCGATTGGGAACTAAAAACGCAATGGCGGTATTGGCACCACCCAACATCTTAAGGCCTCGCACTGCAACTGCGCATGCGGTTGCGCCATCACAGTCATAGTCCGCCACCACTAGCATGGGCTCTTGGCGTTCCAAGATATCCGCCAATAGAGTGGCTGTAGATATGCAGTTCTTGAGTTCGACTGGTGAGAGGAGTTGCTTGAGATCTAGTGATAAGGCCTCTGGTTTATCAATGCCCCGTGCAGCAAATAATCTGGCGAGCAGGGGATGCAAGCCACTTTGTTGCAACCAAGTAGCAGTGCGTTCAGAGAAGGGGCGTTGAGAAAATACACTCATATGTTCATGACTGTGTGAGGTGTTTCCAAGTTAAAGGCTCGGGTTTTTTCCAAAAAGCCCATGATTTCTTGTGTAAGTCTTTTATTGTTAAAAGGCGCTTGCGAATTTTTCCATTGGGGAAATCGATGAGCTCTACTTCATGTAGTTGTTTTGTTATTAGGGCTTTGCTTAATTCAGCCCACAGACTTGCAGGGTCGCTCACCCATGCAAAGCCATTGGCTAATTGGGGGGTATCAATTGCAAAGTGATGTGGAATATTTAAGTATTTAGCTAAGCCAACTAGAAGAGGGTGATCGCCATAGACGCATCCACTCTGCCTTAAGACCTCTGGTGCATTTACATCCTCTAACTTGCCAATGCCGCTAATCCATAAGGAGTTGATGCTCGGCAGTCCGCGTTGCTCACGCGCTTCATTGACTGGATCGATATGCCAAAGCATTTGAATTTCATTTTGAAGTTTGCGCCAACGTTTGGCTAAACCTACTTCATGAGAATCGCGTGGCATCCACCAATCAATATTGCGACCATGGGCCTGTTCTATGGAATGGGTAGCTAGACTGGCAAATGGACCGGCAGGAATAAACCAGTCATGCCACCCCTGAAATAAGACGGGGTTTTGAAAATCTTCCTCTATGAAGGGAAGGGCTACTTTGAGTAGGCTGGCAGATTCTTCGGGTGTCAGATCAACCTGACTTTGGGCCATCAAAATCAGATGGTCGCGTGTTGCGTGCAGATGCACTGGCTGCAAACAGGCTATTGCCTCGCTAGGGTTTATGGCTTGATCAGTTTGTCCCAATAGCAATATGGGGGCAATAGGCAGCTTTTCCCCCAAGAGAAAGCGTTCATGGGGCAATCCACTTGGGGGGCTTGTTTTAGCCGCTGAATCAGAATCCCGATCAAATGCATCTTCCCCTGAAAGCATCAGGGTGAAGCGCCGCAGGGCATTCTTCTGGGGGATGAAATTGGCAGTCATTCCCCTGATTTTAGGTGGCATTTACACATTCCATCAGTTTGCCCTCGCGATTGTCTAAACTGTGGCTATGTTGAGACTTCCTATAGAGCTAGAAATTGGCCTGCGCTACACCCGATCTAAGCGTCGTAAGACGGTGGGTAAGCGTGATGGCTTTCTATCTTTTATCTCCGGAATCTCCACCGCTGGCATTGCTTTAGGGGTTGCTTCCTTGATTGTGGTGCTCTCGGTCATGAATGGCTTTCAGAAGGAAGTGCGTGATCGTATGCTTTCTGTTCTTTCCCATGTAGAAATTTCTGCACCCGATGGCTTAGCTGATTGGGAACCGCTTGCTCTGAAGGTAGCATCTCAGCCGCATGTCATCGGTGTTGCTCCGATGGTCAGTTCACAAGGTTTGCTCAGTCGCGACAATGTGATGCGTGGTGTTGCCATTCGAGGTGTCCTGCCTAGTGCAGAAGGTAGGGTCTCTGATCTACCTAAGCAATTTGTGGCAGGCAGCATCGACGATCTCAAGCCCGGTGGCTTTGGAGTGGCTCTCGGTGCCCAGTTAGCGAATATCGTTGGTGCACGGGTAGGCGATCGCATTAATCTCATCGTACCCGAAAGTGATCTCACCCCAGCAGGCGCTATGCCCAGAATGCGCACCCTGCAAGTGGTGGGTATTGTCGATAGCGGCCATTATGAATACGACAGCTCTTTGGCCATCCTACATTGGAAAGATGCTGCAGCTTTATTGCGCCTGCAAGACCCATCTGGACTTCGAGTCAAAGTCGATGATATGCAACGCGCGCCTGAAGTGGCTGCGGAGCTCGCACAAGTGGTCCCGCAAGCGCTGTGGGTAACAGACTGGTCTCGCTCTAATCGCAATTGGTTTGCGGCTGTACAAACGGAAAAGAAAATGATGTTCATCATCTTGACCTTAATTATTGCGGTTGCCGCTTTTAACTTGGTATCGACTTTGGTAATGACGGTCAATGAGAAGCAAGCCGATATTGCGATTTTGAGAACCATGGGAGCGAGCCCAGGACTCATTCAAAGAATATTCTTAGTGCAAGGTTTAGCCATTGGTTTGCTTGGATCTTTAGCAGGCGTGGGTTTAGGTCTTTTGATAGCGCTTAATATCGATGTCATCGTACCTACGATTGAAGCCATTTTTAGGGTGCGCTTCTTGCCCAGGGATGTGTATTTTATTAGCGAACTTCCATCCGATGTTCGTCTAGCCGATGTGGTCACTGTCGGTTTGATGGCTTTCGGGCTTTCAGTGTTGGCAACCCTTTACCCCAGCCGACGTGCTGCCCAAGTACAGCCTGCGGAGGCATTACGTTATGAGTAATGTGATGAATGATTCCAGGGCCTTAGTCTTAGATGCTCAAGGTCTAACAAAGACTTACGGCAAAGGCCCAACAGCGGTTGAAGTGCTTAAAGGGGTTGATTTACAAGTTTTACCTTCAGAGAAGGTGGCGATTGTAGGATCTTCTGGGTCGGGCAAGAGCACCTTGTTGCATTTATTAGGTGGCTTAGATACGCCGAGTGCTGGTTCTGTAATTTTGGCTGGTGAAAATCTCAATCACCTGTCAGTATCCAAGTTAGATCAATTACGCAATCACAGTTTAGGATTTATTTATCAGTTTCATCATCTCTTGGATGAATTTAGTGCAGTAGAAAATGTCGCCTTGCTATTACGCATCCGCGGGCTTGGTAATGATGAATCCATGGAGCGGGCTAGCACCATGTTGCGCTCAGTAGGTTTGGCTAATCGCGAGCTGCATACTCCGGGTGAACTGTCTGGCGGAGAGCGTCAACGCGTAGCAGTGGCTCGAGCCTTAGTCGGTAATCCAGCTTGTGTCTTGGCAGATGAACCTACCGGTAATCTCGATACAGAAACTGCCGATGGTGTATTTGATTTAATGCTCGATATCGCGCGTGAGCAAGGCACTGCCTTTGTGATCGTGACCCATGACCCAGAACGCGCCCAACGTTGTGATCGCATTTTGCATCTAGAGCGCGGAGTACTAAAGACGTTTTCTCAATGAGCAATAACTGCTCATGGGTAGATACCCATTGCCATTTAGATGCACCAGAATTTGCAAATGCACTCCCGCAAATCATCGAAAGTGCAGCCAAGCAGGGCGTACAAGCCATCTTGCTGCCAGCTGTTAAAGCGGCTGACTGTGATCATGTCAGAGAACTCGCTAGTCAGTATGGCAAACAGATTCCTGGCTTGGTATATACGCTGGGTATTCATCCTCTGTTTATTAATCAAGCCAAAGAAGAGGACATTGCCATTCTCAAAAGGCAAATAGAACAGTCTATAAGTGATCCCCGTTTTGTCGGCATTGGCGAGATTGGTTTAGATTATTTTGTTGAAGGTGTAGATCCTCAAAAGCAAGAGCAATTCTTTCATGCGCAATTAGATTTAGCGGAGCAATTTCAGTTACCCGTTATCTTGCATGTGCGACGTTCACAAGACGCTATTCTCAAAGCCTTACGTCGTCGCAAAGTACCTAGTGGCATAGCGCATGCATTCAATGGTAGCTTTCAACAGGCTGAGCAATTTTTCGAGATGGGTTTTAAATTAGGCTTTGGTGGCGCAGCAACGTATGAGCGTGCCCTGCAAATACGTCGCCTGCTTAAAGAGTTACCCCTTGAATCTATCGTTACCGAAACCGATGCGCCGGATATTCCACCGTCCTGGTTAAAAGCAGAGGGCGCATCCTTTAATGAGCCCGCTTTCCTGCCTCGTATAGCCAAGCAATTAGCCTCCATCCGAGGGCTTAGTGATGAAGTATTTTCTGCTGCAACGTGGTGCAATGCCATGCAGGCCTTACCCCGCTGGTCGTCTTTAACGTCGACCCATATCATTCAAATCCCTTTAGCTTCTTAAGCACTTGCGCTTGGCTATTTCGGCGTTTATCGCCGGGGGATCGCTCCTTCTATTTTTGCCAGCAGTACCAGAAAGCTGGACATCACTTTGTGTATTGATATCTCTCATGAGTGTTCTAGGATCTTTACTCACTCAAAAATTATCAAACACCCCGCATGTAGCAAAAGCCTGTATTGCCATTCTTTTCTTCGCATTGGGTTTTGGATGGAATGCCCAATATGCAGAAGGGCGCTTACAAAATATTCTCTCTACCGAATATGAAGGTAAAGAACTTTGGGTAGAAGGAAGGGTCAATGCATTACCTCAAAGTAGCAGTTCTGGAGCCAAGTTTTCATTTGAGGTGGATGAGGTGTATTCCAATTACGAGACCATCAATCACTTTCCTCGCCAAATTTACCTGAATTGGCAGCCAGCTTGGCGCAATCCCCAAGATATTCCAGAGGTAGTTCCTGGACAGCGATGGAAGTTCAAGGTCAAACTCAAGAGGCCTTATGGCTCATTAAATCCCCATACCTTCGATTTTGAGCGCTGGTCTTTTCATCAAGACTTCGGCGCTAGTGGATCGGTAAAGTCTGGTGAGCTATTAAAAGAGAAAGACATCGGCTTTGCTGAGTTTGCATTGGCGATGGAGTATCAACGCTGGAAGTTGCGTCATAAGATTCAAGGAATACTACCAACGGATGCACGTTATGGCGGTGTGATAGCTGCATTGGTGATGGGTGATCAAAATGCGATTGATCAAGCAGATTGGCGTGTATTTAACATCACCGGGATTGGCCATTTAATTTCGATTTCTGGTTTGCATGTCACTATGTTGGCAGGGCTCGGTGCTGGAGTAGCAGGTTTTCTATGGCGTCGTAAAACCCTCCCCCTCATCATTCCGGTAAGTAAGGTAGCTGCCGCCTTGGGTTTTCTGACAGCATTCATTTACGCTTGGTTAGCGGGCTTTCAAATACCCGCACAAAGAACGTTGTATATGGTGGGTGTCGTCGCTTTTGCTCTTTGGACCGGCAGAAATCCCCACTCTTTTGATATCTGGTGGTGG
>CAIKGX010000089.1 GCA_903827075.1 uncultured beta proteobacterium
GCTGTCATGGGTGGCAAGCAAGTAGCCATACTAGCCCCCACTACTTTGTTAGCCGAACAACACGTTGCGACCTGGAAAGATCGTTTTGCGGATTGGCCTGTGCGCATCGTGGAGCTCTCACGCTTTAAAACCACTAAAGAAATTAATGCTGCCTTAGAGGCAATTGCTAAAGGTGAAGCAGACATCATTATTGGAACCCATAAATTACTGTCAAAAGAAACACAGTTCGCTAATTTAGGCTTGGTGATTGTGGATGAAGAGCATCGCTTTGGGGTGCGTCAAAAGGATGCCTTAAAAGCCTTGCGAGCCGAAGTTGATATTTTGACCTTAACCGCTACGCCTATTCCTCGAACATTGGGTATGGCGATGGAGGGATTGCGTGAGTTCTCCATCATTGCTACTGCCCCACAAAAACGCTTGGCTATTAAAACTTTTGTAAGACGTGAAGGTGATGGTGTCATTCGAGAAGCTGTACTGCGGGAGATTAAGCGTGGTGGACAAGTCTACTTCTTGCACAATGAAGTGGAGACTATTCAAAATCGCAAGCATGCACTGCAAGAGCTTATTCCGGAAGCCAGTATTAGCGTGGCCCATGGTCAGATGCACGAACGGGAACTCGAATCTGTCATGCGGGAATTTGTCACTCAGCGCACCAATATTTTGCTCTGTACCACCATTATCGAAACTGGTATTGACGTACCCACTGCAAACACCATCATCATGCATCGAGCGGATAAATTTGGTTTGGCTCAACTCCATCAATTACGCGGACGTGTTGGCCGCTCCCACCATCAAGCCTATGCCTATCTGTTAGTCCCTGATCCAGAGGCATTAAGTAAACAGGCGCAACTGCGCTTGAACGCCATTCAAGCTATGGAAGAATTAGGGTCCGGATTTTATTTAGCCATGCATGATTTAGAAATCCGCGGTGCTGGTGAGGTACTCGGCGATAAGCAATCTGGTGAGATCCATGAAATCGGCTATCAGCTGTATACCGAAATGCTTAATCGAGCGGTTAAATCCTTAAGAAGTGGCAAAGAGCCCGATCTATTGGCGCCATTGCAGGTGACTACAGACGTTAATCTGGGCGTCCCTGCTCTCCTCCCAAATGATTATTGCCCAGATGTTCACGAGCGCCTGTCTATGTACAAGCGCTTTGCTGGCACAAATGACTTTTCAGAATTGATGGGTTTACGTGAAGAGTTGGTTGATCGTTATGGTGATCTACCAGATCAAGCGAAGTCGTTTTATGAAACACATCGCTTGCGCCTCGAGATGACAGGCTTCGGCATTAAAAAGATCGACGCGACACCTGCTTCTATTCAGATTCAATTTATACCTAATCCACCCATTGATCCCATGAAGATTATTCAATTGATTCAGTCATCAAAATATATTCAACTCAATGGTCAAGATAAACTCAAAGTCCTACCCCAAAAAGACAAGGATTTTGAAAAGTTGGAGCAACGCCTTGACCATATCCGTCAGATACTGCGTCGCTTAAATGAATCTGCCATGCTTACTAGTGCTACCTTGAACTAAGAACTTCACTTACTATTGTCTTATGACGACTCATCACACTCTTGTTGCCCTGTCTAGGGAGCCTATTTCTAAAAACTTGGACGTTGCCCTCTTAGAGCACACCAAAATCTTGGGTTTTGAACTTAGCTCTCCTGCACAAGGGCTATCACCATCTGCTTATTTTTCTCATCGCTGGATCTCACCCGTTACATTGATGCCTGAAGCGCGCACTGCCTTGCGTGATATTGCCTCCCACCATGGCGCTGATTTGGCCTTTTTATCTGCTGGCTTTAAACCCCAAGATATTCGTGTGCTGGCGATGGATATGGATTCGACACTCATCAACATTGAGTGCATAGATGAGATTGCCGATTTCATAGGGAAAAAAGCAGCCGTCTCCGAAATTACAGAAGCGACCATGCGCGGAGAAATCAAAGACTTTAAAGAGAGTTTGCGTCGGCGTGTAGCGCTTTTAGAAGGGGTCTCCGCTGATGTATTGGAGTCGGTCTATCAAGAGCGCTTGCGTCCTAATCCTGGAGCTGTCGAACTATTGGCCGGCGCAAATCAACGCGGCTTGTATACCTTGCTTGTATCAGGTGGCTTTACTTTCTTCACAGATAAATTACGTAAAGACTTGGGCTTTAGACAAACGCAAGCCAATACTCTTGAAATTATCGATGGCAAGCTCACCGGTAAAGTCCTCGGCGACATCGTTGATGGTGCTGCTAAAGCAGCTTATTTAGATGGAGCTTGCCAGATCATGAATTGCCATAAATCCAATGCCATCACGATGGGAGACGGCTCTAATGATTTGTTAATGATGAATGGCTCAGGCATCAGCATTGCATATCAAGCAAAGCCTATCGTCAAAGAAAAAGCCGACGCGGCTTTTGACCGGGTCGGCTTGGATGCTGCTTTACTGCTGCTGGCTTAAGTGATTTACTCAAGCCAGCTTTAGTAATATTTTTCTCTATTAAATTAGAGGCGCTCAAAAATAGTGGCGATTCCTTGTCCACCACCAATACACATTGTTACCAAAGCGTATTTACCTTGAACCCGTTGCAATTCATGAATCGCTTTAGTGGCAATCGCCGCACCTGAACAACCAATAGGGTGACCTAAAGCAATAGCACCACCGTTCACGTTTGTTTTTGCAGGATCAAGACCTAAGCCTTTAGCTACTGCCAACGCTTGTGCGGCAAAGGCTTCATTCGATTCAATCACATCAATTTGATCTAATGTAAGGCCTGCACGCTCTAAGGCAATCTTAGTTGCCGGAATAGGACCTTCGCCCATGATGTGATTAGGCACGCCAGCAATCGCATAAGACACCAAACGAGCGATAGGTTTGTGGCCTGCTTTAGCTGCTGCTTCTGCAGAAGCTAAAACAAAGAAGGCTGCGCCATCGTTAATACCCGAAGCATTACCGGCAGTAACAGTACCACCTTCTTTTTTGAAGACACCCTTCATCTTCGCTAAAGTTTCCATCGTTGTTTCTGGCTTGCAATGCTCATCTGTATCAAACACGATATCGCCCTTACGGGATTTAATCGTGATGGGAACGATTTGGGACTTAAAGCGCCCTTCTTTAATTGCATTGGCTGCACGACGATGAGATTCCACAGCGAGAGCGTCTTGTTGTTCGCGTGTAAAACTGTATTTCTCAACGAGGTTCTCAGCAGTGACACCCATATGACCAACGCCAAATGGATCAGTCAACACGGAAACCATCAAATCGAGCATTTTGGTATCGCCCATGCGTGCACCACTGCGCATCGCTGTAGAGCCATACATGCCGCGTGACATGACTTCAACACCGCCACCGATACCGTATTCACAATCGCCCAACATAATTGCTTGTGCAGTAGTCACAATGGCTTGTAAGCCTGAGCTACACAAACGGTTTAATGCCATCGCTACAGATTCCATTGGCAAGCCTGCCTGAATGGAAGCTACACGAGCAACGTAGGCATAACGATTGTCTGTAGGGATAGTGTTGCCTACAGTAACGTAATTAATTAATGCAGGATCTACTCCAGAGCGCGCAATCGCCTCTTTCATGACCATACCGCCGAGTTCACAAGGCTCTAAGCTACTGAGCGAGCCACCAAAACTACCGATTGCGGAACGAACTGCACTTAAGACAACGACATCACGACTCATATCAATCCCCTTAGCTGAGCCTATTAATTAGGCTAAATTAGTAATTCAATCTCTAGTTTTAGTGCAATAGTCAAGTTTGCGCTATTAGGTCATGCCCTTGGGAGCTAACGATAGTTGCACGGACAAATTCACCGGCTCGATAGCGTTTTGAGGGTTTGCTAGGGGGTAA
>CAIKGX010000090.1 GCA_903827075.1 uncultured beta proteobacterium
CGATCTCATCTAAATCGACTTCGGTAGCATTACCAAGAAAAATTCGGCGCCACCAATGGGCATCCATAGGCAATTGCGCTACGCGAGTTCGGAAAGTCTCCCACTCAGGACGGGGGAATAAAAGTAGGCATCCATCTGGGTGTTTAGTAAGCGTAATTCGGCCATCGCCTTGAACTAACAAGGCGTCACGATGCTTTGCCGGCACCGACATGCGGCCTTTTGCATCTAAATTGAGAGCTGACGCACCTTGAAACACCATTTACCCCACTTTTTCACACTTCCTCCCACTTTAGAGGATCGGAATAAGGGGGTCAAGTCTTTTTAGGGAATTTTTTGGGAAATTCCCTAGTGATTACAAACACTTAGCGTCATGTGTTCATAAAATGGTGAGTATAAAAATGCTACTTGAAACAACGGCTTGGAAAATATACTTAAGAATAGGTCTTAGCTATTTACACAGATAATCAGAAAATATACTGTATTAATGAACAGTATATGGAATAAAAAATATATTAAAAGGTATTGAAGGGCTTAAATTTTGTAGGCAGTTGCCGTCATCACTTTAGACATCGCTTGCATCGCCTTTTTTATCGGCTTAGGCAAAACCACGCCCCCGGCCTCTCGAGCCGCTTGTCCATGCTCGATCTCATCCATACGCATTTGATCAACAATCGCGCGCGAACGGTGGTCCTCCATTGGCAATGTATTGAGATGACTTTTCAGATGATTTTCAACCTGTCTCTCGGTTTCTGCCACAAACCCCAGACTCCACTTATCACCCGCTAAGCCAGCTACCAAGCCAATTGCAAAAGATCCTGCATACCATAGCGGATTAAGGTAGCTAGTGTGAGAACCCAACTCTTGAAGACGCGTTTCACACCAAGCCAAGTGATCCATTTCTTCTTGGGCAGAGTGATTGAGTATTGCCTGAATTTCAGGCTTTCGAGCCACTAATTTTTGAGATTGATAAAGCGCTTGGGCACACACTTCGCCCACATGATTTACCCGCATTAATCCTGCCGCGTGCTCACGCTCAGCAGCATCTAAAACAGATCCAGAAAGCGCCTCAGCTCCAGGGGTCAACCGATGGGCATTGGCACCGCCAAGTACCGAACGAAGTGCGGTATCAAACTCAATAATCAAGCTATCTAAAAGAGACATTTAAGCCAAAAACCTTAAATTAAAACCTCAGATTTACAGCTTTGCTTCGTCTTTAAACCAAGCTCAGATAAAAGCTCACGGTCTTGTTCTGCCTCGGGATTAGCGGTAGTGAGTAGTTGCTCACCATAGAAAATCGAGTTCGCACCCGCTAAAAAACACATGGCTTGAACGGCTCTACCCAACTCTTGGCGCCCGGCCGATAAACGGACTCGTGCACGCGGCATAGTGATGCGTGCTACAGCAATCGTTCTCACAAACTCAAGGGGGTCTAAGGGCGCTTGATCGGCTAAAGGAGTGCCTGCAACTGGCACTAAATGATTGATGGGTACTGACTCTGGATAAGGACTCAAATTCGCAAGGCGGGCTAGAAATGCTGCTCGCTGTTGTCGTGACTCACCCATGCCCACAATACCGCCGCAACAGACAGACATTCCCGCTGCACGCACATTGGAAATTGTGTCTAAACGGTCTTGGTAGCCTCGTGTAGAGATGACTGATCGGTAAAAGTCTTCGCTGGTATCTAGATTATGGTTATAAAAGTCCAAACCCGCCTCTTGCAGTGCTTGAGCTTGTTTTGCCTCTAGCATGCCCAGGGTGGCACAGGTTTCTAGGCCCAATGCCTTCACACCCTTAATCATGGCCGTCACTTTTTCAATATCGCGGTCTTTAGGCTCCCGCCAAGCGGCGCCCATACAAAAACGATTGGATCCAGCAGCTTTGGCAGCCTTAGCCGCTACCAATACGTCCTCTAGGTCCATTAACTTATTAGCTTTGACATCTGTGTCGTAGCGCGCAGCCTGAGGGCAATATCCACAATCCTCAGGGCAACCACCGGTCTTAATCGAGATCAAGGTAGCCAATTCCACATCGCCATCAGGAAAATTGGCCTGATGGGTCTCTTGAGCCTTCAACATTAATTCATTAAAAGGCAGGGCAAAAAGGGCTTCAATCTGAGTTACCGTCCACGCTCCCGATGCTTCAGTCTGCGAATCAGCACCCTGGGGCAAATCAAGCTTTGATTTGAAATGGGTAAGGGGTTTTTCAGCAGTTTGCGTGTCCAGCATAGGTAAATTCCAGAAAATAGATCAATTCAAGCCATAAACATAACAGATACAAGCCTAAATTAGGAAAAACTAGTGGTCAAATACCAAACATGAAGGTTATTTCTGATCTAAATCAAACACCCCTGGTTGATCGCAGCTTAGCTGCGGTTTGGCACCCCTGTACCCAGATGAAACATCATGAGTCTTTACCGCTGATTGCTATCACTCGAGGTAAAGGGCCTTGGCTCTACGATGAGCAAGGGAATGCCTTATTAGATTGCATTAGCTCTTGGTGGACTAATTTATTTGGGCACTCCAATCCCCGTATCAATCAAGCGATTCACGTTCAACTAGAAAAAATTGAGCACGTCATGCTTGCTGGTTTTACACACCCTCCAGTAGTCGAGCTTTCAGAAAAGCTGAGCGCACTCACTGGCGGTAATTTAGGTCATGTTTTTTATGCTTCCGATGGCGCCTCTGCTGTAGAAATTGCTTTAAAGATGAGCCACCACTTTTGGCAACTTCAAAACAAGCCTGCGAAGAGAAAATTTGTTTGTCTTGAAAATGGTTATCACGGAGAAACCTTAGGCGCATTAGCCGTTACTGATGTAGCGATCTTCCGTGAAGCCTATGGCTCTTTGCTGCAAGATGTTTTTACAGTGTCCTCACCCGATGCCCGTAAAGCACTAGCCGGAGAAAATGCGCAGGATGTTGCTAAGCGCGCCGCCCATGAATTAGAGCAACTATTTGAGAGGGAGCATCAACATATTGCCGCCATGATTGTTGAGCCTTTAGTGCAGTGTGCCGGACAGATGGCAATGTATTCACCAGAGTACCTGCGCCTTATTAGAGCTCTATGTGATCGCTATGATATTCATCTTATAGCTGATGAAATTGCTGTGGGATGCGGACGCTCAGGAAAATTCTTTGCGTGTGAGCATGCTGGAATTTGGCCAGACTTTCTGACGCTTTCCAAAGGGATTAGTGGCGGCTACCTACCTCTCTCCCTCTCAATGACGACTGACAAAATTTATCAAGCCTTTTATAGCGATCAAACAAAGCAAGGCTTTTTACATTCTCACTCTTATACCGGAAACCCTCTCGCCTGTGCAGCAGCACTAGCATGCTTAGAAATATTTGAAGCTGACCGTGTACTCGAAAAAAATCTTGAGCGTGCCAATGATCTTGCAAAAGCCTTTGCATGGGCTAAGAATGATTCACGCATTGAGAGCTGGCGACAGCAGGGAATGATTTTGGCATTCGATGTAAAGCATTCCAATTTAAAGAACGCCAATATCTTTCCTCGTGAAATGTTTTCTGCAAGCTTAAAAGAAGGTGTACTCATTCGACCAATCGGCAATACGATTTATGTGATGCCTCCATATATATTGTCAACCGAAGAGACGCTGCAAATGGGTGACGCCGTGCAACGCGCGCTTGAACAGGTGCTTGCGTGAAAAAATCCTTCAATGCTTTGCATATGGCAGAGCAACAGATTGCAAATCTGGATGTGCAATTGTTAAAACGTAAACTACGAATTACGCAAACGCCCTGCGATACCACAGCCATTGTGGATCAAAGAGAGCTAAAAGCCTTTTGCAGCAATGATTATTTGGGACTGGCCAATCATCAGCTATTGGTGCGCGCACTAGGGGAAGGCGCGGAGCAGTATGGTGTTGGTAGCGGGGCCTCTCATTTAATTAGCGGTCACAGCATCGCTCATGATCTACTCGAGAAAAAATTAGCCTCTTTTCAAAGTGCCCACATCCCTGATACGCGCGCCTTATTTTTCAGCACTGGCTATCTTGCCAATCTCACTGCTATCACCGGCCTCGCAAGGTTGGCAGAGCAAGGGGGTGCCAGTATTTATTCAGCAAAGTTAAATCATGCCTCCATCATTGATGGAGTTCGCCTCGCTAGCGCACAAAGTAAAGCTGCGGTCACTTTATTTGATCACCAGCAACTAGATCTACTGATTGAGTCACTTAAATCGGATTCACATCCACTCAAGATCATCGTGCTAGATGGCGTCTTTAGTATGGATGGTGATCTAGCACCAATAAAAGAACTTGTGCAAATTGCAAATGACTATGACGCACTCTTACTGGTAGATGATGCGCATGGCTTTGGCGTGCTTGGAAAGCATGGCCACGGTATTCTGGAAATGTTCGCCATTCATTCTGAGCGGATTATTTATATCGGCACTCTTGGTAAAGCCGCCGGGGTCAGTGGCGCCTTTATTTGTGCCCCGTCTATTTTTATTGAGTGGCTGATTCAAAAAGGTCGTCCTTACATTTACAGCACCGCTACTCCGCCAGCTATTGCACACACCCTATTACAAAGTCTTGAGATAATTGAAGGGGATGAGGGCGTTACTCGTCGCCACCAATTAAATCGATTGATTGAAATATGGCATAAAGAAATGAACTTCTCTTGCTGGGAGAAAGTGGTCTCATTTACCCCTATTCAGCCAGTCATTCTTGGTAGCAATGCCAGCGCACTAGCAGCTGCTAAATTATTAGATGAGGCAGGATATTGGATTCCAGCAATACGTCCACCTACCGTTCCTGCTGGCAGCGCGCGCTTGCGCATTACTTTTTCCGCCAATCACAGCATTGAAGATTTGCGTGAGCTCATCGCAACACTCAAGATAATCGAGCAAAAAGTAGAAAGTGAAAAGTGATCTTAAACACGAGCTTAAGTTACTTCGTTACAGGAACCGATACTGAAGTTGGTAAAACTTTAGTCAGCGCTGCGTTAATACTGAAATTAAGGGAGTCTGGAACTCATGTCATTGGATTTAAACCCGTCGTTGCCGGCACCTTTCTAGATGATTTCGGAAATAAACTCAATGAAGATGTAGAGGCATTACGCATTGCCTCTCATCTTTTGTCTAATGAGCTATCTTTGTGCCCTTATGTTTTAGATGATGCAGCCGCCCCCCATTTAGTTGCCCAGAAAAATGGAATTTCACTGGATGGCGCCGTTATTCTCAATGCATTTAACTTAGCAAGGAATGCATTTGACTCAGTCATTGTTGAGGGTGCTGGTGGATTCTTGGTGCCAATCAACGATCAAGAAGATTTGGGTGATATTGCACAAGCCATGAATTTACCTGTCATTTTGGTGGTAGGAATGCGTTTGGGCTGCATTAGTCACGCTTTACTCACTTGCGAAGCAATTCAATTGCGTAATTTATCGATTGCCGGCTGGGTTGCCAATACCCTTTCTGAAGAAATGCCTTTGCTTAATGAAAATTTGCAAACCTTAAAAAATCGGATTTCTGCACCTTTTTTGGGGTTAATTCCTACATTACCTAAAAACTTACAAAAATTAGAGAAATTGCCATATTCCTTAGAAACAATGCAATATGCTGCACAGCATCTAAAGTTACCGCAGTAAATTCGGATAAGATGAAGGGATGCGATTACTTCCAGAAATCGTCGATTCCGCAGAAGCTATTCAAGAGATTCGACGTAATATTCACGCTCATCCCGAATTACGGTTTGAAGAGAATCGCACATCTGATTTAGTTGCAGAAGCACTTTCTAGTTGGGGCATCTCCGTTTATCGCGGCTTAGGTAAAACGGGTGTTGTTGGAAGATTAGATGGGGACCTTGGTCTTGGCAAGATGATTGGTATGCGGGCTGATATGGATGCGCTGCCCCTGCAAGAACACAACACCTTTGCCCATACATCACAGAACGCAGGCAAGATGCATGCCTGTGGGCACGATGGCCATACGGCGATGCTTCTTGGCGCCGCCCAATATTTATCGAGCCATCGAGAATTTAAAGGCACTGTCATTTTTATTTTTCAGCCTGCAGAAGAAGGTGGCGCTGGCGCACAAGAAATGATTAACGATGGATTATTCAAACAATTTCCTTGTGATGCCGTATTCGGTTTGCATAACTGGCCCGGTCTAGCGGAGGGTCATTTTGGCGTGACGGCAGGCCCCATGATGGCCTCAAGCAATACTTTTGAAATCACGATTCGCGGCAAAGGTGGTCATGCCGCTCTGCCACATAACAGCGCCGATCCCGTTCTGACTGGCGTGCAAGTAGTGCAAGCTCTGCAAAGCATCATTACGCGCAATAAGCGCCCAATCGATGCAGCTGTTTTATCAGTAACGCAGTTTCATGCTGGCGAGACTAGTAATGTCATTCCAGATAGCGCCTTTATTGGTGGCACTGTTCGTACATTCACTTTAGAGGTGCTGGACCTCATTGAGGAACGTTTAAAAGAAATTTCTCACAGCATTGCCAATGCATTTGACTGTCAGGCAGAAGTAAGTTTTTCTAGGAGCTATCCACCGCTCATCAACCACGATGCCGAAGTTGAATTTGCCAGTGAGGTAATGGGTGAATTGGTGGGAGAACAAAACGTCAATTCGAATATTGACCCCACCATGGGTGCTGAAGATTTTGCTTTTATGTTGCTGGAAAAACCAGGCTGTTACGTTTTCCTAGGTAACGGTGATGGTGATCATCGTTCGGTAGGTCATGGCATGGGCCCATGCCATCTTCACAACCCCTCTTACGATTTCAATGACGCCTTAATTCCAGTTGGCGTGAGCTATTGGGTAAAACTAGCTCAACGCTACCTAGAAAAAAATTAGGCCTTAAGAATTTGTAAATTTAGCTGGGCGTTTTTCCATAAACGCTGCCATGCCTTCTTTTTGATCATTCGTGGCAAAGCAAGCATGAAATAGTCGGCGCTCAAAGTGGATACCTTCTGCAAGTGTAGTTTCATATGCAGTATTAATTGCCTCCTTCACCATCATCGCGGTTAACAATGGCATGTCCGCAATCCCTTTGGCGATGGCTTTCACTTCCTTCATTAGATCTACTTGAGGAAAGATGCGAGATACCAGGCCAGAACGCTCTGCCTCTGCTGCATCCATCATGCGACCCGTCAGGGCTAAATCCATTGCTTTTGCTTTAGAAACCGCACGGGGCAAGCGTTGGGTGCCGCCAGCGCCCGGAATGATTCCTAGCTTGACTTCGGGTTGCGCAAACTTCGCATTATCGGCAGCCATGATGGTGTCGCACATCATCGCCAGCTCACATCCGCCACCTAAGGCATATCCAGAAACCGCTGCAATGACTGGCTTACGTACCTTTTTCATTTGCTCCCAATTACGGGTTATGAAATCTCCACGGTAAGTGTCCTTGTATTCATATTGCGCCATTGATGCAATATCAGCACCCGCAGCAAAGGCTTTTTCACTGCCAGTAACAATAATGCAACCAATATTGTCATCTGCATCAAAGGCCAGTAAAGCTGCGCCAAGCTCATCCATTAATTCATCGTTCAGGGCATTTAATACTTGAGGGCGATTTAAGGTAATCACGGCAACTTTGCCATCTACCTCAGTCAAAATAGTGTTGTAGCTCATAAATCCCTTTCCAGTCTTCATTCAATCAGCGGGGTAACAATACCCACATCTTGCCATTTTGTTTCATACGTCCAGCTAATTCACCTGCCGAATCGCCAGAGCCCCAGTAATAATCAGCCCGTACGCCTCCGACAATCGCTTTACCCGTATCTTGGGCCATCACTAATTTTTGGAGCGGTTGACTACTTAGCGGCCTAGTTGTAGCTAAAAATACGGGGGCACCTAAAGGCAATGCCTGTAGATCAACCGCAATACTTCTCTCGCTTGTTAACGGCACGCCCAAAGCACCATTAGGTCCGAGGTCTGCGCTGACATTACTTGGTAGCTCTTTGAAAAACACAAAACGAGGGTTGGCATTGAGCATTTCATTTACGCGACTAGGGTTACGCTTTGCCCACTGCGAGATACCCTGCATTGTGGCCTCGCTACGAGTAATTTCTTTACGATCTAACAGCCACTGAGCAAAAGATTTAAAGGGTTGATCATTCGTTCCAGCATAGCCCAAACGCAATACACGCCCATCCTCAAGACGAATTTTTCCAGAACCTTGAATTTGCATGAAGGCTGCGGCGACTGGGTCTTGCACCCAGGCAATCTCCGAGCCTTGTAAGACCCCTGAGCTCATCAACTCTGCTCTTGTTGGGCCAGGACTTGGTTTGGATTTTTTCCAAGAACTGGGGTAGGCATACAGAGGAACGGGGTAGACACTTGTTCTCGTCTGCGAACCATTCATCACGGGTTCGTAATACCCAGTAATTAACCCTGACTCACTTCCAGAGCTATTGCGGATTTCATAGGCTTGAAAATGAGCCTCAAAATATTGGCGAATAGCTTGGCTATCCCTAGAGGAAACAGAGCTAGTCTGAGCACAAACCTGCCTCCAGTTAAGCTCCCCACTTCTTTTTCTGAGCGCATCGCAACTTTTAAGCCATGCTGGCCAGGCTTGAGAAAGCTCATCCTCCTGCCACCCTGGCAGAGCTTGCCAGGAAACAGCACTAAAGCTAGCTATTGAGGAACTATAGGAAGCGGGGGCGCCTCCACCCAACCGATAGCCTGTACCTCGGGTTGATGGGGTGGAGCAGCCCACAAGAAAACTGGTCGCGATAATAGCGAATACACTGCACAGAGCAACTCGCCCAATACAA
>CAIKGX010000091.1 GCA_903827075.1 uncultured beta proteobacterium
ATGACTCACATCCACCAATCAAAGCGCCTGTAGCTATTTAAGAAAACATTTCATGACCCAGCCTGCTATCTCCATGATTGTTGCGCGCTCACGCAACCATGTCATCGGCCGTGATAACCAAATGCCTTGGAAGATTTCTGCAGATTTGCAGTTCTTTAAAAAAGTAACGATGGGTCATCCCGTCATTATGGGTCGCAAAACCTGGGAGTCCATTGGACGCCCATTGCCTGGACGTCGCAATATTGTGGTGAGTCGCAATGCGCACTTGCAATTAGTTGGTGCTGAAGTGGCCAGCTCACTTGATGTAGCGCTCAATAGTCTGAGCGAAGCTCCCCGTGTTTTTGTCATCGGTGGCGAGCAGTTATTCACACAAGCCTTTGCTAGAGCAGACCGTCTTTACATTACTGAAATTGATCTAGATGTAGAGGGTGGTGATACCTTCTTTAATATCCCCTCCCCCTCGGAATGGCAAGAGATAGAACGCACTCCAGCATCTGAGGGAGACATCTCTTTTCACTTTATTACGCTAGAGCGAAAATAAAGCGGTAAATGGAATGCATAAGGACTCTGAGAAGCCCTTATTTCCCACCGATAGTCATTGACCCAATCAAAATGGAACCAGTCTCTTTGGTTCCACGAATTAAGGTATCGCTTCCAATCATCTGAATATCTAGAAGCATCTCTTTCAAGTTGCCAGCAATAGTGATTCCTTCTACTGGGTATTGAATTTCCCCATTCTCTACCCAATAACCAAAAGCACCACGTGAGTAATCCCCGGTGACATAGTTAACGCCTTGTCCCATGAGCTCGGTAACCAAAAGCCCTTTACCCATTGCTTTGAGTAAAGCAGGTAAGCCGCCTTGAGGAGTTTTACGACTTTTCAAGGTGAGGTGATGAGAGCCACCGGCATTGCCAGTGGTTTTCATACCCAACTTACGAGCGGAATAGGTAGATAAAAAGTAGCCTTCGAGAATGCCTTTTTCCACAACGGTACGAGCGTTGGTCTTCACGCCCTCCTCATCAAATGGGGCGCTTCCGGTCATGGATTTCAGATGGGGATTTTCAAACAGGCTGATGTGTTTGGGCAGCACTTGCTTACCCAAGCTATCTAACAAAAAGCTAGACCGTCGATACAGAGCACCGCCAGAAACCGCTTGCACCAAACCCCCTAATAAACCTGCAGCGAGAGGTGCTTCAAAAATGACTGGGCAACGACGTGTTGTCAGTGATCTCGCATTTAAACGTGAGAGGGCACGCTGGGCTGCGTATTTTCCAATTGCTGCTGGATCAGCCAACTCTTCAGGTATGCGTGTACTGGAATACCAATCATCACGTTGCATCCGTGATTTTTTACCGGTCTCATTGGCAATTGGTGCGCAAGAGATGTAGTGACGTGAGAAAGGATAGCCACCCATAAAGCCATGGCTCGTTCCCATCATAAAATGTGCATGATGAGCAGACACAGATGCGCCGTCACTATTTTTAATCTGCTTACTCACTGAAAAAGCAGCGCCTTCAGCAACTCGGGCAATTTCAATTGCGGTTGCCGAATCTAGCGCCCATGGGTGAAATAAATCTAGGTCTATTGGATTCTTTTCAAGCAACTCTTTTTCCGCCGGGCCCGCGCAAAGATCCTCGGCTGTATGTTGGGCGATATGGTACGCAGCCTCTACTGTGGCGCGCAAAGATGCCTTAGAAAAATCACTGGTACTCGCATTTCCACGATGATGTCCCAAAAAGACCGTAACCCCGACTTGTTTATCTAAGCTTTGCTCGATAGTCTCAACCTCCCCTTTGCGGACCGTAACGGAGAGACCCTGACCTTCTGAAATTTCTGCCACTGCATCTGAGGCACCCCGGCGGCGGGCCTGCGCAAGCATGAAATCAATAATTTCCTTGAACTGATTTGGTGTGTATGTAAACATGCCCTAATAATAGCTAGAATAGAAACATGAAGCATACCGAAGCCTGGAAACGTTCCGCCCCCAATGAAATCAAAATTGGCCTCATCTCAATCTCAGATCGAGCCAGCAAGGGCGTTTATACCGATGAGGGGATCCCAGCCTTACAAAACTGGCTCATCAATGCCCTGAACACGCCCTGTGTTTTTCATGAGCGCTTAATTGCAGATGAGCGGGAAGTGATTACCGAAACCATTGTGGAGCTCGTTGATGAATTGGGCTGCGATCTAGTCCTCACCACAGGCGGTACAGGCCCTTCTCGCAGAGATGTGACCCCTGAGGCCACCCTTGATGCTGGAACGCGGGAAATGCCCGGCTTTGGCGAGCAAATGCGTCAAATTAGCCTTCGCTTTGTACCCACAGCCATCCTTTCTCGTCAAACCGCAGTTTTACGAGAAATCGAAGGTCATGCAGCCCTAGTAATGAATTTGCCTGGCCAGCCCAAGGCAATTCAAGAGACTTTAGAGGGATTAAAGGATGTGGATGGCAAAGTGATTGCCCCTGGAATCTTTGCTGCAGTCCCATATTGCATTGATCTGATCGGTGGCCCTTATATTGAAACCAATGAATCCGTCATCAAGGCTTTCAGACCCAAAAACGCCTTAAAGAAATAAGAGAAAAACCTTCTTTTTATTCTGGTAGTGGGACGATGAATTTATCTCGGTAGTACTTGAGCTCTTCAATCGATTCTTCAATATCAGCCAAAGCAGTATGTGCCTGGTTTTTAGTAAAACCCTTGACCAACTCTGGGTGCCAGCGCTTGCAAAGCTCTTTTAAGGTCGACACATCGATATTCCGATAATGAAAGTAGGCCTCGAGCTGAGGCATGTACTTGGCCATAAAGCGTCGATCCTGCCCAATCGTATTGCCGCACATGGGGGCAATGCCTGCCTTAATGTACTTCTTTAAAAAAGCAATGCATTCCGCTTCTACAGTGGCCTCATCCTGAGTAGCGGCCTTCACCTTGTCAATCAGTCCAGAGCGCCCATGCGTACCCTTATTCCAAGCATCCATGGCATCCAATAAGGCATCTTCTTGGTGAACCACCCATACCGGGGCTATTGCAATAGTATTCAGGTGGGCATCGGTCACAATGATGGCAATTTCTAAGATACGTTCTTTTTCAGGGTCTAAACCTGACATTTCCATATCCACCCAAATCAGGTGCTCATTTACTGGTGCTGACTTTGCAGCCGGGACATTTGTTTTTTCGCTCATATCTATAATGATCTCATGACCTTCACAATTGTTTTTCTAATCGCCTTCATCGCCAGTTTTGGCCTCCGCCACTGGTTGTCCCAACGTCAAATTCGGCACGTCGCTATGCACCGCAATAGCGTACCCACTGAATTTTCCTCCCAAATTACTTTAGAGGAGCACCAAAAAGCGGCCGACTACACGATTGCCAAATTACGCCTGGGTATTTTAGAGAATGGGGTGAGCGCCATCATTCTGATTGGCTTCACCCTTTTAGGCGGCTTACAGATTCTCAATATCGCCCTCTTGCAATTATTGGGTGAAGGCATGGCGCAGCAAATGGCTCTGCTCGTTTCTATCGTGCTCATTTCCGGCATTATCGATCTCCCCTTTTCTTGGTACAAGCAGTTTTATTTAGAAGAGCGCTTTGGTTTTAACCGCATGAGCAAAAAACTGTTCTTTAGCGATATGTTTAAAGGCATTGGCGTTGGTGGGGCTATCGGCGTACCACTCCTCTGGATTATTTTGAGTCTGATGGCCCAGGCAGGTGATCTCTGGTGGCTTTGGGCTTGGGGGGTTCTCACCGCATTTAGCTTGCTCATGCAGTGGATTTTCCCAACGTTTATCGCGCCCCTCTTTAATAAATTTCAGGCGCTAGAAGAAGGTGCGCTAAAAACGCAAATTGAATCTTTACTCAAGCGCTGTGACTTTACAAGCCAAGGTTTATTCGTGATGGATGGCAGTAAACGCAGCGCGCATGGTAACGCATTCTTTGCTGGCATGGGTAAAGCGAAACGCATCGTCTTTTTTGATACGCTCATCGAAAAACTGAATCCAGGCGAAGTAGAGGCAGTACTTGCTCATGAACTCGGACACTACAAGTGCAATCACATTCGTAAGCGTTTATTGGTCTCCTTCGCTTTGAGCTTTGGCATGTTTGCTCTCTTAGGCTGGGTTAGTACACAGCCTTGGTTCTATAACGACCTTGGCGTCATGCCCAATCCTAACGGTTATAACGGTGGACTGGCTTTAGCCCTCTTTATGTTGGTCTCACCTGTATTTAGTTTCTTCTTTACGCCTTTATCTAGCCTCGCTTCGCGTAAACATGAATACGAGGCGGATGGTTTTGCAGCTGACAAATCCTCTGCGTCGGATTTGATCACGGCCTTAGTTAAGTTGTATCAAGACAACGCCTCCACCTTAACGCCTGATCCAATCTATACGGCTTTTTATAGTTCGCATCCGCCAGCACCATTACGCATTGCAAACCTCAAGCGATTTAACTAATTACCTGATGGAACAATTTCACGCGCTACTCACTGCCTCCTATGGAAGACATTATTTAGCGCAGCGTTTGGTCATGGATGAACATGGAAATGAATCTCCTGCTGGAGAACTCATTCAGGTAAGCACGCCAGCCAAGCAACACATTGGTGCTGTAGGTGATCGCATGCTCTTAGAGATGACTTCAGCAAATCAAGCCCGCATCATCCAAATTGAACCAAGAGAAAATTTGCTCTATCGCTCTGATGCCTTCAAAAGTAAATTGATTGCCTCTAACGTGGATCAGATTTTAGTGGTGCTCGCAACACAACCGGCTTTCTCGCCCGACCTTTTAGGTAGGGCTGTGGTTGCTGCTGAAACCAATCAAATTGGTTTACATATTTTGCTCAATAAGTGCGACCTCAAAGACAATTTGGCCCATGCCAGAAAAATCATTGATCCCTATGCGCGCATGGGATATCCAGTAACCGAGGTATCCGCTAAATTTGATGCCGCCTCGATTGAAGCCTTACGTCCAGCAATTCAAGGAAAAGTTTCAGTCTTTGTTGGGCAATCTGGCATGGGTAAATCCAGCCTTCTCAATGCTTGGGTTCCCAATGCAGCGGCTCTTACTCAAGAATATTCAGTGCGCTTAGATACCGGCAAACACACTACCACTGCTTGCCGTTATTTTGAATTACCAGCATCCTGGGGTCGTGATGCCAGTGGTAAATTAGGCGCCTTAATTGATTCACCAGGGTTTCAGGAATTTGGTTTAGCGCACATGTCTGTTAGTGAGCTGGAACATGCCTTTAGAGAATTCAAAGACCTATTGGGGAAATGTCGCTTTCATAATTGCGCACATGAATCAGAGCCTGATTGCGCAGTACGTGAAGCCGTATCCAGAAATGAAATAGCACCAGAAAGACTAGCGCTATTTAGGCAGTTACGTTCTGACTCAAAAACAGCAGATACGCAGATTCAAGGTATTAGCCAAGCCAAAGAGCGATGGTCAGCATTAGCAATAAAGCCATCCAAGCGATAACAAGGCGCCAGACCAAGCCAATTGCAGAACGCATCGTCCGTTCATTTGGCTCAAGACCTACCTCGTAAACCACTGGCTCACCTGCCTCCGCCATACGTAAGGCTTCATCACTATCAGGCTCACTCATAGGCTCACCTAAGCGAACCCCTAATGCACCGCTACCAGATGCCAAAATGACAGCAGATAAAGAATCTGACCATTTGCCAGTCAAGTGACGCCATGCATAAACAGCACCTTCGAAGTTACCCACAATGGCGAAGCCCATAGCTGTAATTCGTGCAGGTACCCAATCCAATACGTAAAAGAAATGACGAGCTGCCTCGCTTAAATTAAAGTCGCCCTTCTCTGACCAGCGCTGAGCAGCAGTATCGGCCAAGCGATAGAGCACAACGCCTGCAGGACCCATAGGCATCATGAACCAAAACAAGACACCAAAGACATGGTGATGTGAGCCCACAATCGCACGCTCAAGCGCCAAAGAAATAATTTCAGTTTCACTTAAATTAGATGTATCTAAGTCAGGTCCGTACCACTCCGCTAGAGCTAAGCGCGCTGCAGGTAAATCATGATTTGCTATGGCTTGATGCACTAAGGTAAATGAATGGCTGAACTGACGAAAGCCGAAGAATAAATACGCAATCAATACATTCCATAAGAAACCGAGAATGGGGTAGGTGACCATGAACACCACGTACAGAGCAAAAACTAAGAATGTGGGCAAAATAAAAGCTACCAAACAAGCAATACGCGCACCTACAGGGCTAGCACCTTGCTCAGTCTTGCCACCAAACTCACCAGCCACCCAATCTAACCAACGTGCGCTGATACGCGCAATCCAATGATGAGCGGTTACTGGGCGATATTGCTCAGCAATGAGGGCAAAGAGAATAGAGAAGAAAGTCATACTTTTAATAAATGATAAAGGTTACGTAACATTCCAGCAGTGGCACCCCAGATAAAACGATTTTCATAGGGCATTGAATAAAAACGACGACTACCTTGATCACTCTCCCAAACCCGCACTTGATGATTTGCTGGGTCCATCAAAAAATGTAAAGGCACTTCAAAAACATCTGCTACTTCAAAGGCATCTAATACGTATTCTGCCTGAGGTTTCACCAAACCGACTACGGGCGTTACGCTATAGCCTGAAACAGTCAAATATTGCGGTAATTGACCAATGATCTCTACCCCATTGCGATCTAAGCCAATTTCCTCTTCGCTTTCCCTTAAGGCTGTTTCATGGGGGCTAGTATCCGTCTCGTCCATGCGCCCACCAGGAAAACTAATTTGACCCGCATGATCATGCAGATGGTCGGTTCTTTGGGTTAGCAAAACAGATAAACCCTCGGGCTTGAGGATTAAAGGGATTAAGACTGCAGCGCGCGTCACCTTGCCAGCAGCTTGACGCTTAGCAATAATGTCAGCTGCAATGACATGTCGGTTCTCATCCGTAATCTCTGGTTGCCAAACAGGGGGCCTCTCAAAACGTTGCTTTAGTTGAACAGGATTTAAAGCTTGGCCCATCACCCGAGTCTGATTGATACATACCTCATAAATAGGCACTGCCTGGGCGTCAAAACCCAAAGGCGCAGCAACATTGATTGCTAGTTCTTCTGGTTTTAAATGCTTTGGCATAGTGCTATTTTAAGCGAACAAAAAAGGCGACCTAGGCCGCCTTTTTTGATTGCATTAAAGCAATGCTTATTCGGCGGCTGGAGCAGCAACTGCTTTAACCTTGCGCGCAGGAAGCTTCTCTTTAATACGTGCAGACTTACCTGAACGATCGCGCAAGTAATATAACTTTGCACGACGAACATCACCGCGGCGCTTCACTTCAATGCTCGCGATCAATGGTGAGTAAGTTTGGAATGTACGCTCTACACCTTCGCCAGATGAAATCTTGCGAACGATAAAGCTGGAATTCAGACCACGATTGCGTTTAGCAATCACAACACCTTCAAATGCTTGAGTACGCTTACGTGTACCTTCCACTACGTTTACACCAACGACTACTGTATCGCCAGGAGCAAAACTTGGAAGTACTTTGTTGGCACTTAAGCGAGCAATTTCTTCTTGCTCAATTTTTTCGATCAAATTCATTATTAATCCTTAAACATCTTGTCAGCGTTTAATCCCGAGACTTTCATCAACGGACCAGACAGAGGATGTAGTTAAAACCATTTCACTAAACCAAAACACAAGCTTTCAATTCAACCCTGAGATAAATCACAGCGTACGAAGAAATTGCTCATCTTCACGGCTTAGCAACCCATTAGCTCTAGCTGATTTAATTAAATCAGGCCTTAGCCTTAACGTCAGCTCTAAAGACTTCTGCCGACGCCAATCTGCTATTTTAGCGTGATGTCCGCCTAAAAGCACGTCCGGCACCGATAAATTTTCATATATTTCTGGGCGGGTGTAATGAGGATGGTCCAAAAGACCATTCACAAAGCTGTCTTGAATGGCTGATTCGCCATCCCCCAGAGCACCTGGAATGAGACGAATGACTGCATCCATCATGATCATTGCAGGCAATTCACCCCCAGAAACCACAAAATCACCCATGGATAGCTGTAAATCGACATTGCGATCAACAAAGCGTTGGTCTACAGCCTCATAACGACCACAAATCAAAGTTAAATGACCATAATTGAGGATATCTGTCGCTATCTTTTGAGAAAAGACCTCCCCCTGGGGGGCCAGAAGACAGATTGGGCCAGAAACAACACCTTGGGACTGATGGGCGCCCTTTACAGCACTCATCGTATCTTCCAAGGGTTTTGCCATCATAACCATGCCTGGACCACCACCATAAGCCCGATCATCCACAGTCTTGCGGGGATCAGAACAAAAATCACGGGGATTCCACAAATTCACGCTGGCGAGGCCTTGCTCGCAAGCGCGCCCAGTAATACCCCACTGCGTTAAAGCAGTGAACATTTCCGGAAATAAGCTGACTACATCAAAGCGCATAGTGGAGATTTATACAGATTACAAGGCAGTTTGGCTAGCTTACCAATCCGCCTGCCAATCTAAGGTAATGAGTTGTTTTGGTAAGTCAACATTCTGCACGACCTCTTTTACAAAGGGAACGAGTTGTTTGATTGTTTTAGTTTCAAAATCCCCAAGGGCAATAACACCATGGGCACCATTATCAGTAACATCAACAACCTCTCCTAAGCTTTCACCCTGGAGATTAACTGCTTTGCAGCCAATGAGATCAACCCAGTAATAACTATCACTCTCTGCCTGTGGAAAGACATCTCGCCCCACTAAGATTCGCGCACCTTTTAGGGCTTGCGCTTGGTCACGATCAGCAATGCCATCTAAGGCAATGACCACTGTGCCGCTATGCATCTTGGCCTGCTTTACT
The DNA here is from genome assembly GCA_903827075.1 of uncultured beta proteobacterium. Lineage (GTDB taxonomy): Bacteria > Pseudomonadota > Gammaproteobacteria > Burkholderiales > Burkholderiaceae > Polynucleobacter. The sequence continues at coordinate 8,843 of CAIKGX010000091.1, forward strand.
TTGTATAAACGCAATGAAGCCTGCTCATGAGATGCAGTAACACCTGCACTACGACGAGGAATGAGGGATAACCAAATTTCTTTACTAGATAAGAGGGCTACAGGATCGGATGAATGCGGGCGAACCTTAATTTGGCCTTGTAAGCCTTGAGCATCTTGAACAGCGCCAAGCTCAATCAAATCATCAAGGGAGGGTGTGCTCATATCGATTACACCTGCTCTCTCAAAATAACACCACCAATAATGCCTACTGCTAAAGACTCTGCCATCAAGATAAAGTCTTTAGCGATGAAGTCTTTAGACTGCAGGATTATTTTTGATCAAACGAACAACTGTTGGAGAAACTTGCGCACCACACCAGTCCAGTAGGTCAAACGGTCTTGAGCAATGCGCATGGCTTGCTCTGACTCAGCTGCCTGTGGATTGTAGTAACCAATACGCTCGATAAAGTTCGAGTCGCGACGGTTGCGCTTATCAGTAGCAACGATGCTGAAAAAAGGGCGCTTCTTAGAGCCGCCGCGTGCCAGTCGAATGACGACCATACTTATTCCTTAAAATCTAAAATGAAAACAGGTTGATTACAACCCAATGAAATTTCTACACAAACTTTAGGCTCCAGCTAACTGAGCAAATAAATAAAACAAATGCACGGTATAGCGGAAAACCTCATATTCTAGACGAAAACCCCTACTTCATCCACCTATTTAAGCTTCTGCCATATTGGCTTAATCAGTAGAATGGAGGCTAGTAAAAATTAAAAATTCCAATAAAAACAATGATTTATAAGATTATGACCCTCAAAATATCCTTGTTTATCCGCCTAAAACAGCCC
>CAIKGX010000092.1 GCA_903827075.1 uncultured beta proteobacterium
ATAACGACGTGGCATACCAGCTAATCCCAAGAAGTGCATTGGGAAGAAAGTGATGTTAAAGAAAATCATGGAAGTCCAGAAATGGATCTTGCCGCGAGTTTCATTAGCCATATAGCCAGTCCATTTTGGACACCAGTAATAGAAACCAGCAAACATTGCAAACAGGGATCCTGCCACCAATACGTAGTGGAAGTGCGCAACAACGTAATAAGTATCCTGTACACCGATATCAATTGGCGCCATAGCCAGAATCAAGCCAGTAAAACCACCCATCGTAAATACGAAGATAAATCCAACTGCCCACAACATTGGAGTTTCAAAGGTCATTGACCCTTTCCACATTGTTGCAACCCAGTTAAAAATCTTCACGCCTGTTGGTACAGCAATCAACATCGTGGCGTACATGAAGAACAGTTGACCTGTTACAGGCATGCCGGTAGCAAACATGTGGTGAGCCCACACGATAAATGACAAGATCGCAATCGATGCGGTTGCATACACCATGGAGCTATATCCAAATAGTGTTTTTCTAGAGAAGGCGGGAATGATTTCGCTAATGATTCCGAAAGCGGGAAGAATCATGATGTACACCTCTGGGTGACCAAAGAACCAGAAAATATGCTGGAACATGATTGGGTCACCACCGCCAACTGCGGAGAAGAAGGTTGTACCAAAATGGCGATCAGTCAAAACCATGGTGATAGCGCCAGCCAACACAGGCATAACCGCAATCAACAAGTAAGCAGTAATTAACCAAGTCCAGCAGAACATTGGCATCTTCATCAATGTCAAACCAGGAGCGCGCATATTCAAAATAGTCACGATGATATTAATCGAGCCCATGATGGATGAAGCACCCAATAAATGGAGGGCGAAAATACCCATATCTAAACCAGGCCCCATTTGCGAGGTCAATGGAGCGTACAAAGTCCAGCCACCAGCAGGAGCTCCGCCGGGAGCCAAGAATGAACCAAATAACAATAGAGCGGCTACTGGAAGGATCCAGAAGCTAAAGTTATTCATTCGGGCAAAGGCCATATCAGAAGCGCCGATTTGCAATGGAACCATCCAGTTGGCAAATCCAACGAATGCCGGCATGATTGCACCAAACACCATGATCAAACCATGCATGGTTGTGAGTTGATTAAAAAACTCAGGACGGAAATACTGCAAGCCAGGTTGAAACAATTCCAAACGGATCCCTAGAGCCATCACACCACCAGCTAATAAGCTAATAAATGAGAAGATCAAATACATCGTCCCGATGTCTTTGTGGTTAGTTGCGAACAACCAACGACGCCAACCATGTGGCGTGTGATCATCATGCGCGTGATCGTGTGCGTGATCGATGGTGGTAGAGACTGTGCTCATGGATTACTCCGGTTTCGTTTTATCTGTATTAATTAATGGGTTACTTGCCGCCGCGTGCAGTAATAATTTCTTGGGTCTGAATCACTTCACCCGTCTTATTACCCCATGCATTACGGGTGTAGGTCATGACTGCGGCGATATCGCCATCAGAAATCACGCCAGCCCACTTAGGCATTGCATTTTTACCGTTCAGCAAGATGTTGTACTGCGCCTCTTTAGGTCCAAGCACCACTTTGCTACCATCCAAGGCGGGGAATGTACCAGCGCCTTTACCGTTTGGTTGATGGCAAGCAGCACAATTGGCTGCATATACTTTAGCGCCGCGCTCTTTTTGCTCATCTAAGGTGTAAACCTTGGATGGATCATCAGAAGCCGCAGCCATTTCTTTTTTCTTTTCTTCAACCCACTTGGTGTAGTCGTCTTGTGAAACTACTTTCACCACGATTGGCATAAATGCATGCTCCGCACCACACAACTCTGAGCATTGACCACGATAAGTACCAATGGCTTCTGCGCGGAACCAAGCGTCACGAACGAAACCTGGAATCGCATCTTGCTTTACACCAAATGCTGGAATAGTCCATGAGTGAATCACGTCATTCGCAGTAGTAATCATGCGAATCTTTTTGCCAACCGGCACAACCATTTCGTTATCCACTTCCATCAAATAGGTATTTGATTTTGGTGCTAAGTTATTGATGGCTTCGCGTGAAGTAGAGAGGGTGGAAAGAAAGCTAATGCCTTCACCCTCACCTTTGATGTAGTCATAACCCCATTTCCACTGGTATCCAGTAGTTTTGATGGTGATATCTGAATTAGTAGTGTCCTTCATTGCTACAACTGTTTTAGTTGCAGGTAAAGCCATGCCAATCACAATGAGCAAAGGAATCACCGTCCAGATGATCTCAACTGTGGTGCTTTCGTGGAATGAGGCTGATTTAGCCCCTAGGGATTTACGGTGCTTGAGAATGGAATAAAACATCACCCCAAAAACACCAACAAAAATCAAGGCGCAGATGATCAACATCATCCAATGCAACCAATGGATTTCTTGCATGATTTTGGTGGCTGGGGCAGTGAAATTGAGCTGCATAACAGCTGGGCCACCCGGCATATTCTCAGCCGCATGCGCAAAGGCAGCGCCGAAGGCTGCTACTAAATAGAGCGAAGCCCTAGTGACTTTTCCAAATAAATTCATCTTATTCTCTGTTTATTGTCGTGAACTTCAAGGGCAATAGAGCCCCAGATGGTCCAAAAAGCGGTATCAAGCCAATACATCCAGCCGTGATTATAGGGTTAATTGGAATCAACAACAAACGGGGTAAACCATGTCCCAGTCAATCTTGGTAAAGGTTTAAAAGATAGTAAGCGCTTACACTTAAGCAGAATCACTCCTAGTCTTGCGTTGGATTTGATTTGGATCAATATAAGCAACATGATCTTGTGCTTTAGCAAGGTGTTTGCCGATCGCCCATGCATGCCCGTAGACAACTTCAAGCGTTAGTTTTTTGGGTAAACCCTCTTCCTGTGGACTCATTTCAGATGCCGGCTCCATCAAATTGAGGGCAAGGGCATCCGAAAGTAAAACTGTATTGGATTGATAGTCCAGATGGAGGAACTCCATATCCATTACTGGGTCTGAAAACCGCTCTCCCAGCAAAGCATCTCCCATATCGTGCATATCCCATGGACTAGTTAATTTTTTTAAGGAAAGCTTTGTCAATTCAGCCGCTCGCAGCTCTTTTCCAGTATCGGGGCCCAAATAGCTAAAAGTCAAAAGTCCACCCTCTTTGAGCACTCGCCAGCATTCTTGCAGGAAATGCTTAGGGTCTGGGAGATCCTGAATGAATAAATCACTAAATACCAAATCGACAGAATTGTCAGCCAAATGAATTCGCCCTGTTTTTCGGTATTCCTCCAAGGAAATATCTGAAGAGCTCTTAAAACCAGAAGCCCATAATCGGGAGGCCTTAAACAACAATAAATTCAATCCCGATAGATCGGATTCGGGCGCACTATCAAAACGCAAACCTGGGAAACGTTTTG
>CAIKGX010000093.1 GCA_903827075.1 uncultured beta proteobacterium
CGCTCTACCAACTGAGCTATCGAGGAATAAGCGAATATTATAGCAAGATGAAATCATCTCTTCCTACTTCTGTGCAGATACCGAAAGTATTGACCATTGCGGGCTCCGACAGTAGTGGTGGCGCGGGTCTGCAGGCCGACCTTAAAGTCATCACCGCTCTTGGTGGATATGGGATGTCGGTCATCACTGCGATTACTGCTCAAAATACCCTTGGAGTCACGCGGATTCAGGATATAGATCTAGACGTAGTAGAGGCGCAAATCGATGCTATTTTTCTGGATATTGAGGTCGATATTGTCAAAATCGGCATGTTAGCTAGCCCAGAAATTGTCCGTACTGTAGCTAAAAGTCTGAGTAGACACGGGGCTAAGAAAATCATCCTAGACCCCGTATTGAGGGCGACTTCTGGCGCTAGTTTGGGTGGTGATGACACTGCTCAAGCCATGATTACAGAATTATTCCCCATTGCCACCTTGATCACTCCTAACCTTGATGAAGCATCGCTTCTATTGGGTCGAGAGATTGCTGGACCACAAGACTTTAAATTGGCCGCGCAAGAATTACTGGATATGGGGCCGCAAGCTGTACTGATTAAAGGTGGACATCTGGATGCCACACATACACAAATTACCGACTACCTCATGTGGCGCTCGATAGAGGATGGCTTAGAAGTAGTTCAGTCTAAAGAGTTTAAGCACTACCGCGTTAATACCGCCAATACCCATGGCACTGGTTGCTCCTTAGCTTCTGCTATTGCGACCTACTTAGCAGATGGTCATGATTTGAGTCACGCGGTTGCTAAAGGTATTGCTTATGTAGAGGCTGGTTTAGAAGCAGGGCGTTTCTTAAGTATTGGTGAAGGCCCTGGACCACTGTGGCATATGCATGCTTTTTATCCCACTGCCTTGGTAAAAGAAGAGGGCAAGTATTAGATCAGCGCCTTAAGTCTTCATGAGTTCTTGAAGCTGTTTGACGGCAGCCTTTGGATCAGTTGCCTCTGTGATTGCCCTGACTACCGCAACAGAACCGACACCACTTTGCGCTACTGCATGAATGCTGCCTTCATCAACACCGCCAATAGCAACGAGGGGGTAGTGACTCATGAGTTTGGCGTATTTGTATAAACGCCCTAGGCCTTGTGGGGCAGTAGCCATCTTTTTTAAGTTTGTCGGAAACACTGCGCCCATCGCAATATAGCTAGGACAAAAACGATCGGCATAGACCATCTCTGCATAGCCATGAGTACTTAAACCCAGACGAAGACCGGCCACTCTAATCGCCTCTAAATTGGCTGCGGCCATGTCTTCTTGACCTAGATGCACTCCATATGCCCCAGCTTCAATGGCTTCTTGCCAATAATCGTTAATAAAGAGTAATGTCTTGCTGTCTTTAACCGCTGCAACAGATTGGGCAATCTGTTTTTTCAACTTGGATTTGTCTTCAGACTTCAAGCGCAGCTGTACTGTTGGCACTTCTGCCTCAACCATCCGCTTAACCCAATCGGCATCAGGCATCACTGCGTATAAACCAAGGCGCTTGGGACACTCAGCAAAGGCGTTGGGATTCATATTACGAGTCCAGGGCAGTAAATCAAACTGCTCTGGCCGAGAGGGCCAATGAAATGGATTAAATCCGCCATCGTGATTGACCATGCGTGACCAGGCCTTACCCAATACCAGCGCATCTTTTTCTATAAAGCCCATCTCTACTGCAGCTAATACTCCAGCAAGCTCATAGTGATCAGAGACGTGCTCGTTATCAATCTTGGGTGGTAGGCTAGTTAAGCTAAATTTGGGTATTGGTATGCACAAATCGTCAGTACGATGTGCTGCCACGATTTGATCTGCAAGGTCACGAACTAAGCTCATAAAGTTATATTCATTAATCAGATGCACTCTGATGCCAAAATGGGGTTCCCACCAGTGGTGTGCTTGCTTGCGCTGATTGCTGTGCTTGCATTGCACCAGATAAGAATGCAGCACGTCCAGCATCTACTGCCATAGCAAAGGCTTTGGCCATGACAACAGGATTATTTGCTAGAGCAACTGCAGTATTGAGCAAGACTCCATCAAAGCCCCACTCCATCACAGTGCAGGCATGAGAGGGAAGTCCTAGCCCTGCGTCAACTAAGAGGGGCACCTTTAAGCGATCCCGCAGTAATTTGAGGGCATAGGGATTGAGCGGTCCTTGACCAGTACCAATCGGGGCAGCCCAAGGCATTACGGCCTGGCAACCGACATCAACCAAGCGTTGGCACAAGATTAAATCTTCAGTGCAATAGGGTAATACTTTAAATCCGTCTTTAATGAGTGTTTCTGCTGTAGCAACCAGTCTGAGGGTATCTGGTTGGAGGGTGTAGTCATCGCCGATAAGCTCTAACTTAATCCAATCGGTTTCAAATACTTCACGCGCCATCTGCGCAGTTGTAATGACTTCTTGCGGGCTATGACAACCAGCGGTATTGGGTAATACCGGCACAGCCATTTTCTTTAAGAGATCCCAAAATCCCGAATGCGCTTCAGTAGTAGAGGTTCCTTGACGACGCAGACTCACGGTAATCATGCCTGGATTAGAAGTCTGAATAGCATTTTCTAATACTTGCGGTGAAGGGTAACGAGAAGTGCCGAGCAATAAGCGGCTAGCAAAAGTCTCGCCATACAGCACTAAGGCATCAGGATGATCTAGTTGTTTAAATAAAGGGGCTGTCATATCAAGTCATTTAGCTATCACTAGCCACCAGTAACGGGGGCAATGATTTCAATCTGATCGTTCTCTTGTAAAACGTGATTCGTATATTGCGCCCGAGGTACAAAGGTGAGGTTCACGGCAACGGCGTAGGGTGGCTTGGCTTCAATGCAGGATAGGGCATTGCTTACCAAACTACCGTCCGGCAATTCGTATTCGATCTGATTCACAATTACGCGCATATCACCGGGCCTTCTACATTCATTTCATTCTTAACACTTAAACCCAAAGCTGTTGCAGTAACACTTTCCCCTTGATCAATCAATTCCAAAGCGCAATCCATTACCGCAGGTGAAATCATAAAACCATGGCGATAAAGCCCATTGATCAACATCAAGCCAGAGCCATTAATTAGATTTTTCAGCCAAATCTCTGGCAAATTGTCTTTGAGTGTGGGCCGACATTGAGTGGCCATTTCTAATATACGGGCTTCAGCAAAACCACTATGCACGGTATAAATCGCACTGAGTAATTCCATGGCAGAGCGCACGCTCATCTCTGATAAATCCTCGGATTCAATTTCAGTGGCGCCAACGACATAGATGTCATTTTCTTTTGGGGCGATATAAATGGGGTAACGCGGATGAATGAGGCGCGTAGGACGGCGTAACTTCACCTCAGGTGCATGCAGGCGAATCACCTCACCACGCACCCCTCGCAAAGGTTTGGACGATGCTGATAAGGAAGCGCTATCAGGCTGCCATGCTGCTTTAGCGCCCAAGCCGCGGCAATCAATGACCCAACGATAGGTATTTTGTTTTTGTAACTGCTCTGGCTCGACAGGAGTGTGCCAATGGCAATGCACTTTCACCAGATCAAGCTCTGCCAATAGCGCATCCAATAATTGACGATTATCGAGTTGACCTTCATTGGGAAGATAAAGCCCTTGTGTAAAGCGCTCCCCAACACTGGGCTCTAATTTGCGCAGGGATTGGCCATCAAGACGCTGTGGCGCTGCTAATAAATCATTTGCCGCACTGTTTTTCTCGAGATGGGCAGCAAAACGCTCTGCATCACTCGCATCTTGGCGGTGCCACAGTATTAAGGTGCCATCTTGTTGAAAATAAACTGGATGAGTAAGCTCACTAATCAGTTGCTTCCAGCGTGGCAGGCTATGTATGCCCATCCGAACGACGTTATCTTCAGTAATCGCTGATTCAGCAAGGGGTGCCAGCATGGCAGCAGCAATACGAGCAGGGGATTGCATCGCATCTGGACCACTTTGCTCAAACAGATCCACCTGAGCTCCACGCTTTGCAAGTGCAACAGCAAGCATCCGACCCATCAGGCCGGCGCCTACTATTGCATATTTGCTATTAGCGAACGTACTCATTGACCTTGCTTACTGATAGATCTCACTACCGCGCTTGCGAAACTCTGCTGACATTTCTTCCATACCCTTTTCTGCCTCATTCACTGTCTCAGTAGCAATTGGAATCACTTTAGAAACTTTTGGATTGCCATCTGCATCTAATGTAGCAGCGTACTCACGCACTTCTTGGGTGATTTTCATGGAGCAGAACTTTGGTCCACACATAGAACAGAAATGCGCAATTTTGGCGCCTTCAGCTGGCAAAGTGGCATCGTGATATTCACGGGCACGCTCAGGATCTAAGCCAAGATTGAATTGGTCTTCCCAGCGGAACTCAAAACGTGCTTTAGATAAAGCGTTATCACGTACCTGAGCACCAGGAAGGCCCTTAGCCAAATCAGCACCATGAGCTGCAATTTTGTAAGTGATGATGCCGGTACGAACATCTTCTTTATCAGGCAGACCTAAATGCTCTTTTGGTGTGACGTAACACAGCATTGCAGTACCGTACCAACCAATTTGTGCGGCGCCAATACCGCTCGTAATATGGTCATAACCTGGAGCAATATCCGTGATCAATGGTCCGAGTGTATAGAAGGGGGCTTCAAAACAATGCTTCAGCTCTTCCGTCATATTCTCTTCAATGCGCTGCATCGGAACGTGACCAGGGCCCTCAATCATCACTTGCACATCATGCTTCCATGCTTTGGCAGTGAGTTCACCTAAGGTATGGAGTTCGCCAAATTGCGCAGCATCATTAGAATCTGCGATACAACCTGGACGCAAGCCATCACCTAAGCTAAATGACACGTCATAGGCTTTCATGATCTCGCAAATCTCATCGAACTTCGTATAAAGGAAGTTCTCTTTATGGTGCGCTAGGCACCACTTGGCCATGATAGAGCCACCACGAGAAACGATGCCCGTAAGGCGATCAGCTGTTAATGGAACATAGCGCAGCAATACACCCGCATGAATCGTGAAGTAATCTACACCTTGCTCAGCTTGTTCTACCAAGGTATCGCGGAACATATCCCAAGTGAGATCTTCAGCAATGCCACCCGTTTTATCTAAAGCTTGATAAATCGGCACGGTACCAATCGGAACCGGTGAATTGCGAATAATCCACTCACGGGTTTCATGAATATGTTTACCGGTGGATAGATCCATGATGGTGTCTGCACCCCAGCGAATCGACCACACCATCTTTTCCACTTCTTCATTGATAGAGGAGGTGACAGCCGAGTTACCGAGGTTGCCGTTAATCTTCACGCGGAAGTTGCGGCCAATAATCATGGGCTCGAGTTCTGGGTGATTAATGTTCGCTGGAATAATGGCTCGGCCAGCAGCAATCTCAGAGCGGACAAACTCGCCGGTCACCAGCTCTGGCAAGTTGGCACCATAACTCTTGCCGGGATGTTGCTTTAAGAGTTGCGTGTATTCAGGGTTCTTGCGCAGTTGCTCTAAGCCCATGGATTCACGCAGAGCTACGTATTCCATTTCAGGAGTAACGATGCCTTGGCGGGCGTAATGCATTTGACTGACATTATTGCCAGCTTTAGCAACCCGTGGCGCACCAATATGCGCAAAACGCAAGTGTTCAGTTTCTTGGTCTTGTGAGCGGGCTACGCCATATTCAGAGGTAGGGCCGGCCAATTGTTCGGTGTCATTCCGCTCTTCAATCCAATTCTTGCGCAAGAGAGGCAAACCTTTTTCCAGGTTGATGACAATTTCAGGATCGCTATAGGGACCAGAGGTGTCATACACAGGCACTGGTGGATTAGCTACCATTTGCTCGCCTACACGCGTAGGAAGCTGTTCAATCATGCGAATGGGCGCCTTGATATCGGGACGTGAACCTTCTAAATAGGTTTTGGTTGATGCGGGATAGGCAAATTTTTGACCGAAGTCGCGTTCTAAGCTCTTTAAGCTAGGAATTTCATGTTTTGTTTTATTAGTGTTGCTCATGTCCATCTCCTGACTGTTGTAGATGGACGAAACCGGGTGTCGGTCTGATGTAACTCCCCACGCCAGCATTACCTGGATCGGGTTCTAGGGTCTTTCTCAGCGCCTCAAAGCATATACACTCTATAAGGGCACCCCTGTTTCATCCTGTGCTCAATTTAACCACGAATTCTCTTTGTACTTGGTGACCTTGGTCAAGTTCGGTATTTACGCAAAATAAAGTCAGCTGTGACAAACGCGGCATCACTCGTAAATTCATCAGCCAAAATACGCGCTGCCGCCTCAGAAATAGGGATTTCGATAAACCCACTGACTTCACCATCGTGATTGGTGGGAACAAAGCTATCTAAGAGCGCTAAGTCGTAAACATAGAGCTGTTCATCATGGAAACCCCGATTGGGAATAGGGCGGCGCATATGGATTCTGCCTACAGGCTCAATTTGATCTGAAATCTGAGCGGGAACACCGGCCTCCTCCCAAAGTTCACGACGGGCGCACACCCAAGGCGTTTCATCAGCCGCAATGCCGCCAGCAGCCAAATTGTCTAGTTGACCAGGGTCGGTAGGCTTATTTTCACTGCGCCTTCCCAGCCAAATATTGCCCGCCTTGGTGTAGCCATTAATGTGGGTTGCCATACTCCTAAAGCCAAAAGCTCTAAAAGCAGACCGTTCTAGCTGGAAATACGCATGACCATCCTGGTCAACCCAAGCAAATTCTTCATGGCGCCAGCCAGGGATAAAGCCGCCTTGTTGCATACGATCGGCTAATTTAGCCAAGCTAATCGATAGGGCTAAAGGCTTAGCCGCCCCGATGGTCAAGCGTTCATGACCTATTTGAAGATGGGCAATAGGCTGCTTATCGAGGGATTCTTGTAAAAAGGGAATGAAATCCGGGTTTAGGTAGCCCATAATTTGCCCCGGATTGGTGCCACCAGAGAAATGAATCGGCATGAAATCTGGGGGTGCTGAACGGGCCGTATTCTGGAGCATCTCCTCTAGAGCGGCTAAGGTGCTGGTATTAAGCGTATGCATGCAGTAAGTGTAAGAGAAATTCGTAAAAACCTTCTCAAATTCAGGCGATCGATTTTCATTTGTCAATAGAACTTTGTATAAATATTGATGAGAGAAGTCTGCTTAATATTTAAGCAAGCTAGGTCACTCTATACAAATCGGATACTTACGAAAACTTTTGGAGTTTTATCCACACAAACTGTGGATAAGTTTTGGAGAATGATTTGGTCCCGCCGACAGGAATCGAACCTGTATCCCACGCTTAGGAGGCATGTGCACTATCCATTGTGCTACGGCGAGAATAAAAATAATGAAGCAATTAATGCAAGTAATGTTATAGCGAACTGATTATCAACGCATTTAAGCTTACCAAGAACAAAAAGCCCATACTTGATTGGTTAGTGTCACCATCATGTCGGGGGCAAAGTAAGAAAGGTAAGTCAGCGTCAGAATAAGTAAAGCAATGAAATAGATAAGCCAACGCCATGCGCGTTTTTTATTTTGATTGCCGAGCATCTTGTCTATGTTAGTCATTAAGCGGTAGCAACACGATGCAGTGCGCGTTCTTTAACCGGCAGATTAACTAAGAATGCAAATACACCTAGTGCGATTGCGATTTGCCATACCAGCATATAAGAACCAGTGCGATCATAGAGGTAGCCACCAAAATAAGCACCGCAAAAGCTACCAAGTTGATGTGAGAAAAACACCAAACCAGAAAGCATTGTCAGATATTTAACGCCAAAGATCTGTGCCACGATCGCATTCGTGAGTGGAATGGTCGATAGCCAAAGAAAGCCCATGATTGCTGCAAAGAGGTAAGTAGTCATAGGGCTTAAAGGCAGCCAAATAAAGGCTGTGATGGCAATCGATCTACCTAAATAGATACCCGATAGCAAATAGCGTTTAGGAAAACGTTGGCCAAATATTCCTGCACTATAGGTTCCAAAGATATTAAATAAACCAATCAATGCAAGAGCCGTAGTGGCAACTACGGGTGCCCCCACTTCAGGATAGATTTTGGATAAATCTTTGAGATAGGGCGCTAAGTGCACCGCAATAAACACGACCTGAAATCCGCAAACAAAATATCCCAAGGTAAGCAAACGAAAGCTTGGGTTGGCAATAGCTTCTTTTAAAGCCTGTTTAATGGTTTGATCGCCTAGTTTGTGTGAATGCACAAAATCTTTTTCACGCAACATGAATGCAGTCGGAATCATCAAGCTGGCCATCAATGCCAACATGAGTAATGCATCTTGTGCGCCAAATGCCGAAAGTAATCCTTGTTCTGCTGGAATCATCAGGAACTGACCAAATGATCCAGCTGCAGCAGCAATGCCCATTGCCCACACGCGTTTTTCTGCAGGAACATTTCTGCCGAGGATGCCGTACACCACGCTGTAGGTAGTTGCAGTTTGTGCAAGACCAATGAGTAAACCACCTGCAATAGAGAAGTTCAACGCATCGGTGGAGATAGCCATTCCTGCTAAACCGAGCGCATATAGAACACCACCAGCAATCAAGATTTTGAATGCGCCGTAACGATCAGCTAGTGCGCCTGTAATCGGCTGCACTACCCCCCAAATGAGATTTTGCAGCGCAATAGTTAAGGCAAAAGTTTCTCGGCCCCAGCCATTGGCAAAGGTAATGGGAAGATTAAATAGCCCAAAACCATGACGAATACCCATCGATAGGGTCACCATCAGCCCACCATAAATGAGAACTTGGGTAATGCTAAGTTTTTGAGAGGCCCCTGAAGTGCTCATAGACCCTAGACAATACCCTTGGCATGTAAGGCTTGTATTGCCTCTGAATCGAGTTTTAAGCGTTCTTTTAAGATTTCATCGGTATGCTGGCCAAGGGTTGGGGGCGCCATACGCAGCTCAACTGGTGTTTCTGAGAGATGCATAGGGCTTGCAACCAACTTCATGTTGCCATTAGCGCTGTGTGGCATGTTTATTTGGACGCCACGGGCTTTCACTTGCTCATTTTCAAAGACTTCTTTGAAATTATTAATCGGTCCACAAGGCACGCCCGCTTGATCTAAGGCGCTAATCCAATCGACTTTAGTCTTTTTGCGTGTCATTGCTTCTAGCAAAGGAATAAGCTCTTTGCGATGTTTTACCCGCATGGGGTTCTCTGAGAACAGTGGGTTATCTGCAAGATGGGCCTCACCCCCCGTAGTAACAAAATGCCTGAACTGACCATTATTTCCAGCGGCCACAATAATCCAGCCATCAAGGGTGGGGAAGGTTTGATAGGGAACGATGGTTGGTGAGGCATTTCCCCAGCGACTTGGTACCTCTTCAGAGCACAAATACGCACTAGCCACATTGGCCATAACCGCAATTTGGGTGTCTAACAAGGCTAAATCAATATGTTGACCCTGGCCAGTGTGGTCGCGATGCACTACAGCAGCCAAGATGGCGGTAGTGGCGTACATACCGGTAAAAATATCAGCAATAGCAACACCGGCTTTTTGAGGGCTAGCCCCTTCAAAGTTTTCGTGCTCTCCAGTAACACTCATAAAACCACCCATGCCTTGGACAATAAAGTCGTAGCCGGGGCGGTGAGCATAAGGCCCTGTTTGCCCAAAACCCGTGATGGAGCAATAAATTAAATCAGCTTTGATCCGTTTCAGACTCGGGTAGTCCAAACCATATTTAGCCAGTTGGCCTACTTTGTAGTTTTCAATCACTACATCTGATTCTTTGGCGAGCTGGCGGATGATTTCTTGGCCCTCAGGCTTGCTGATATCGACCGTTATTGAGCGTTTATTACGATTAATACTGATGAAATACGCGGATTCAGAGCTATCTTCGCCGGATGCATCCTTGGCAAAGGGAG
>CAIKGX010000094.1 GCA_903827075.1 uncultured beta proteobacterium
ATTATTAATACTTTAATTGAGGATGTCAAAGATGAGTGTAAAAAGAGAGATCATTACACCAGAGCCATACTGGAATCCGCTTCTAGCGGGGATCTTACTTGGCATGGTGTTGCTATCTACCTTCGTCATCACAGGTCATGGTTTAGGCGCAACAGGATTTACAACTCGCCTAACTGCTTGGATTGGAATGTATCTGGCACCTATATCAACGAGCGCTAATGATTACTTGGGCGGTATGGTTGAGGAGGGCAATCCTCTGAATGCATGGATAAGCTGGCAAGTCATTGGGGTTGCCTTTGGAGCATTCATATCTGCCTACTTGGCGCATCGAATTGCATTCAAGATGGATGGCGGTAAATTTCTAGGTGGATCGAAACGTCCTATAACTGCCTTGTTAGGTGGAATATTAGCCGGCTTTGGCGCCCGTATTGCAGCTGGTTGTACGAGTGGGCTTGGTTTATCTGGAGCTGCGGTATTGAGTCTGGCTGGTTTTACTTTTTTAGGTACATTTTTTGCTGTCGGTTTATTGGTAAGTCGTTTTATGAAAGAGGAGAAATAACATGGGTGAGATTATTTCTGGTCTTTTACTAGGCAGTGCGTTTGGATTTGTGCTCGAACGAGCCGGATTCGGTAATCCCAATAAATTAACTGGTCAATTTCGGTTAAGTGATTGGTCGGTATTTAAGGTCATGTTCACTGCAATTGTCTTTTCGGCGGTTGGCCTCATGATTTTAGAACTACTGGGCTTTCTTTCTGCTGATGAGTTATTTGTTCCACCAGCTTTCCTTGGTGCAGCAGCGTTGGGCGGAGCACTAGTTGGAGCAGGATTTGCTATTGGTGGCTATTGCCCTGGAACTTCGGTTGTGGGGCTGATGTCTGGGCGAATCGATGCCGCTATTTTCTTAATAGGTTTGTTATTGGGGACAGTATTGTTTGCCGGCTTGTATCCCACTATTGAGGCACTCACTACTTTAGGTGAATATGCGTTGGCAGATGCACTTCCAGACGCATTACATGTTTCCAGTTTAAGTATCAATATTGGAATGGTTGTTGCAGCGATAGGTATTTTTATATTGGGATCATGGATGGAAAAGAAATCCAATGGTCCGGTCACTTCTCAATCTAATTAATAAATTTAAAGGATAGTTATGTCAAAAAAATTAACGGTAGCGGCTCTAGCATTAGCTCTAGCAGGTTTATCTGCATCACCGATTGCTGTGGCTGCTGATGCACCAGCATCCCCTACTACTGCAGAGCAAAAGAACCCATGCAGTCCTAAAAAAGATGCATCCAACCCATGTGCTCCAGCCAAGAAAAAAGCTGCGAACCCATGCGGCCCGGCCAATCCTTGCGGTCCCAAGAAGCGTAAGTCTGCAGATTAATTTTTTATCATGCTGACCTCATCAAACCTATGGATGGCTGCACAAGAAATTGCTAATGTGCAAATTCGCTATGCCAAAAAAGGGCTCAGTATGAGTGAGGTAGCTTTATGTGGCTCTACAGGTTTTATTGAATGGCAGCATTACCCAAGCAATGACCTAGTAGATAAGCTTAGCGGCTATGAGTTTTATTACCATTCTCACTCTAACGATGAAATGCCTCGAGGTGAGCACGGTCATTTCCATTTATTTAAACGAAGCCTTCAAAATTCTCAGCATTTTCATCATCTAATGGGAATTGCTTTGGATCAAAAAGGATTGCCCGTTCGTATTTTCACCACAAATGAATGGGTGACTGGAGAAGTGTTGGTAGATGCAAGGTCTGTCTTGAAGGATTTAAAGAATTTTGATATATCAGCAAAGGGTCGAATGGGTCCTTTATCAAGGTGGGTTAGCGCTTTTACTAAGCTTTTTTATCTCCAGATGGAAGCGCTGTTGCTAGAACGGGATTGCAAATTGAATCAGATGGAGTTGTCATTAGGCAGTAGGAGGGTGGCACTCAGCTCCAAGAAGTACCACGTACTAAGCGAGTGCAAGATAGATTTAA
>CAIKGX010000095.1 GCA_903827075.1 uncultured beta proteobacterium
GCCCGATAACAGGTTTTTTGATTGGCCCCATAACCCATATTCTGCTCGTGGTGGAGAGTATAAATTCCTAATGATTTGGCCAAATCGGCGGTGTTATCTGAGCTTGCGTCATCAGTCAGGATGATGTCATCAACAATTTCAAGGGGGATTTCTTGTAAAGTCTGTACCAAGGTAGCCTCTGCGTTATAGGCAGGCATGACCACTGCGACTTTTTTTCCATGAATCATATTTGGGCACTCAATATTGGGCTGGGTTGAAATTTTGTGCAATTTTAACTGTTTCCTTATATCAAATTAGATATAAGGGATCAATATTTGAGTATTTGAAGTAATAACCATATTCCTAGACAATGTGGGGCTATGTACAAATATGACCAGATTGACCAAACCCTCGTAGATCAACGGGTTGCCCAATTCAAAGACCAAGTGGAGCGTCGCCTAGACGGCTCACTAGCGGAGGAGGAATTTCGCCCTTTACGTTTGCAAAATGGCCTGTATCACCAGCGCCACGCCTACATGCTCCGAGTAGCCATTCCCTATGGCTTATTAAGCTCAGAGCAATTACGCACATTAGCAGTAATTTCAGGCAAGTACGATCGCGGTTATGGCCACTTCACTACCCGTCAAAATATTCAGTTCAACTGGATTGAGCTAGAGCAAACTCCTGCCATCCTCGCTGAATTAGCCAAAGTACAAATGCATGCCATTCAGACTTCTGGCAACTGCATTCGCAATATCACCAGCGATGCGTTTGCAGGTGTAGCGGCCGATGAATATATCGACCCTCGCCCCGTTTGTGAGTTACTGCGTCAATGGTCCACCTTGCACCCCGAGTTTGCACACCTGCCCCGTAAATTTAAATTTGCCATCAATGGCGCTAAAGAAGACCGCACCGTTCTGCTGTGTCATGACGTGGGCATTGAACTCAAGAAAAATACTAAGGGAGAGCTACTAGCAAATCTTTATGCTGGTGGTGGTATGGGTCGCACGCCCATTCTGGGATCGCTGATTAAGCAAGACCTGCCCTGGCAATTACTACCGAGTTATTTAACAGCCCTCTTGCGGGTATACAACCGCTTTGGTCGTCGAGATAACCTCTACAAAGCCCGCATCAAGATTTTAGTCAAAGCCTTAGGGACGGAAGAATTCGCCCGTCAAGTCGAAGGTGAATGGCTGCACATTCAAGGCGGGGATGACAACTTCACCCCAGCAGAGTGGGAACGGGTAGCCCAACACTTTACTAAGCCCGCTTACAAACAACTGCCATCATTTAGTAACTCAGAACTGGTGCAGCAATGGCAAGCTGACATCGATCCCAATGAACGTATCGGCTTTGTTCGTTGGTTAGAGCGCAATACTCGTAGTCATCAAGTATCTGGCTATGCGAGTGTCATTCTCTCCCTTAAACCTCATGGTACTGCCGCGCCTGGTGATGCCACCACTGCGCAGATGAATGCCATTGCCGATTTATCTGATCAATTTAGTTTTGGTGAGTTGCGTGTGACCCATGAGCAAAACCTAGTGCTAGCTGATGTGGAACAAACGGAGTTACTCAATCTGTGGCGCGCTGCTAAAAAACAAAACTTAGTATTACCCAATATTGGCCTACTGACTGACTTGATAGCCTGCCCTGGTGGTGATTTTTGCTCACTAGCCAATGCCAAGTCTTTACCGATTGCCGCCGCTATTCAGGAGCGCTTTGACGATTTAGATTACCTGCATGACCTAGGGGATATCTCGCTCAACATCTCCGGATGTATTAATTCTTGCGGCCATCACCATGTAGGCAATATTGGTGTTTTAGGTGTGGATAAAGATGGTGAGGAGTGGTATCAAATTACCCTCGGTGGCGATCAAGGCAATCACGCTGCTATTGGCAAAGTCATCGGACCTTCTTTCTACGCTAATGAAATCCCTGATGTCATGACCAGCATTATTAACACCTATGTAGAGCAACGTACTAGCGATGAGCCTTTTATTGAGACCTATCGCCGCTTAGGTGTTACGCCA
>CAIKGX010000096.1 GCA_903827075.1 uncultured beta proteobacterium
CCTTCGTAGATTGTTAAGATGCGAGCATCGCGGTAATACTGCGCTGCACCCGTTTCTTCAATAAAGCCCATGCCGCCATGTACTTGAACGCCAAGACTGGCTACATCAATCGACATCTCAGTTGAGAAACCCTTCACGATCGGCACCAGAAATTCATAAACCGCTTGATTCTGTTTACGCGCCTCTTCATCTGGTGAAGCATGTTGAGCATCGTAGGCTGAAGCAGCGTAATAAGCTAATGCTCTAGATGCCTCGACATAGGCACGCATCGTCATCAACATCCGCTTAACATCTGGCTGATGAATAATCGCTACTGGACCATCTGAGCCCGACAAGTCACGGCTTTGTACGCGATCTTTTGCATACTGCACTGCCTTTTGATAAGCGCGCTCTGCAACTGCAACACCTTGCATACCAACTGAGAAGCGCGCAGCATTCATCATGACAAACATATATTCCAGGCCACGGTTTGCTTCGCCCACTAAATATCCAATCGCCCCGCCATGATCACCAAACTGCAGTACTGCAGTGGGGCTAGCCTTAATACCCAGCTTATGCTCTATTGATACGCACTCAATATCATTGCGCTCACCTAAAGAACCATCAGCATTAACCATAAACTTGGGAGCCACAAAGAGCGAGATCCCCTTAATGCCATCAGGTGCATCTGGCAAACGGGCAAGCACTAAATGGACAATATTCTGGGCCATATCGTGATCACCATAAGTGATATAAATTTTGGTGCCAAAAATTTTGTACGAGCCGTCTTCTTGCGGAACCGCCCTTGAACGTACCATCGATAGATCTGAACCGGCTTGGGGCTCAGTGAGGTTCATTGTGCCCGTCCACTCACCAGAAATCATCTTTGGGACATAGCGCTCTTGAAGTTCAGGGCTTGCCGCTGTAAGCAATGCTTCAATCGCCCCATCAGTCAACATAGGGCATAAAGCAAATGACATGTTTGCCGAGTTCACCATCTCAAAACAAGCAGTCGAAAGTAATTTGGGGAGGCCCTGCCCACCGAATTCAGGGGGATGAACCACGCCCTGCCATCCTGCAGAAGCAAACTGCTCGAAAGCCTCTTTAAAGCCGGGGGTGGTGTACACCTGGCCATCGCGTAAAGCGCTGGGATTTTGATCGCCAGGCCAATTCAGGGGCGCTACTACATCTTGATTAAATTTCGCCGCTTCTTCTAAGATGGCTGGGGCCAAATCGACATCGGCGCCTGCCTCCGCATAAGAGGGATAGGAAACCACATCCGCTAAGCCCGCTAATTCGTTCATCACAAACAGCATATCTTTCACTGGGGCTACGTATGGCATCACTACTCCTAAAGACTTAAATACAAAATGATTTTTATAGGGATGCTAGCTCAAGGCTTTAGTGAGCTCTGGCACGGCAGTATTTAAATCAGCAACGAGGCCATAATCTGCCACGCTAAAGATTGGGGCCTCAGGGTCTTTGTTGATCGCCACAATCACCTTGGAATCTTTCATGCCAGCTAAATGCTGAATCGCACCAGAGATACCAACGGCAATGTAAAGCTGTGGGGCCACAATCTTGCCTGTTTGCCCTACTTGATAGTCATTGGGTACATAACCCGCATCCACTGCAGCGCGCGAGGCACCCAATGCAGCACCCAATGCATCAGCTAGTGGAACGACCAACTCTTGATACTTTTCACCAGAGCCTAAGCCACGACCGCCAGAAACAATAATCTTGGCAGCAGTCAACTCGGGACGATCTGATTTAGTCAGCTCACGTCCAACAAAGGAAGATGGGGAGTTCATTACAGCGGCAGCCTGTTTTTCAATAACGGCAGAACCACCAGTAGCAGCGACTGGATCAAAGCCAGTAGTACGAACGGTAATGACTTTAATAGGATCTAAAGATTGCACAGTAGCAATCGCATTGCCTGCATAAATGGGACGCTCGAATGTATCGCTAGATATCACCTTAGTGACATCAGATAACTGCGCCACATCTAACTTTGCTGCTACACGAGGAAGTACATTTTTACCATTAGCAGTAGCGGGAGCCAAAATATGACTGTAGTTATTGGCAACAGAGAGAATCTGTGCGGCCATAGGTTCGGCTAACTGATCAGCCAAGCTGGGGTCATCTACATAAATTACTTTGCGCACACCAGCAATTTGGCTCGCCGCAGTTGCGACGGCATCAGATCCACTACCGGCGACCAATATATCTACTTCTGGAGAGGATTGGAGGGCGGCAGCGACTGCATTTAGCGTAGCGGCCTTTAAAGAAAGATTGTCGTGTTCAGCAATTACCAGGGCAGCCATTTAAATTACCTTCGCTTCATTTTTAAGTTTTTCTACAAGGGCAGCGACATCTGCAACCATAACACCAGCAGAACGTTTTGGCGGCTCTTCGACTTTGATCGTTTTAAGACGCGGGGCAATATCCACACCCAACTCTTCCGGCTTCACAATCTCCAATGTCTTTTTCTTGGCCTTCATGATGTTAGGCAAAGTCACATAGCGAGGCTCATTGAGGCGCAGGTCAGTAGTAATGACTGCTGGCAGGCTTAAGGAAATTGTTTCTAAGCCGCCATCAACTTCACGGGTCACATTGACCTTACCGTCAGCAACGACTACCTTAGATGCAAAAGTGCCTTGGGGCAGATCCATTAAGCTTGCCAACATCTGACCCGTTTGATTGCTATCGTCATCAATCGCCTGTTTACCGAGAACGATGATTTGTGCCTGCTCTTTTTCAGCAAGTGCTTTGAGAATCTTGGCAACCGCTAATGGTTGCAACTCAGCATCGCTCTCGACCAAGATAGCGCGATCAGCCCCAATGGCCAAAGCAGTTCGTAGAGTTTCCTGACATTGTGTAGGCCCTGCAGAAACC
>CAIKGX010000097.1 GCA_903827075.1 uncultured beta proteobacterium
GCTTAACAAACTTACCTTCAATTTCTTCGCATACCTTACGAATGGTTTCGCGGTAGGCCACTTGTGGCTTACCAACAGTAGCCTCAACACCAAATTCGCGACGCATACGATCAACCAAAATTTCTAAATGGAGCTCGCCCATTCCAGAAATAATCGTTTGACCAGACTCTTCATCTGTTTTAACGCGGAATGATGGATCTTCTTGTGCCAAGCGATTCAATGCAAGACCCATTTTTTCTTGGTCTGGCTTTGTTTTTGGCTCAACTGCTTGTGAGATTACTGGCTCTGGGAACACCATGCGCTCCAAGATCACGATGTCATCTGGGTCACACAAGGTTTCACCAGTTGTCGCATCTTTTAAACCAACGGCTGCAGCGATATCGCCTGCATAAACTTCTTTAATTTCTTCGCGTTGGTTTGCGTGCATTTGCAATAAACGACCAACACGTTCTTTCTTACCCTTAATTGGGTTATAGATGGTGTCGCCAGACTTCATCATTCCTGAGTAAACGCGGAAGAAAATCAGTTGACCAACGAATGGGTCAGTCATGATCTTAAATGCCAACGCAGAGAATTTCTCATCATCAGCTGCTTTACGTGTTGTAGGAGTGCCATCTTCCAATTCACAAGGAACTGGTGGAACATCCAATGGTGAAGGCAACAACTCCACTACTGCATCTAACATCGCCTGAACACCTTTGTTTTTGAAAGCCGTTCCACACATCATTGGAATGATTTCATTGGCAATAGTACGCTGACGCAATGCTGCTTTAATTTCTTCTTCGGTTAGGGCTTCACCGCCGAGATACTTTTCCATCAACTCTTCTGAGCTTTCAGCAGCAGCTTCAAGCATCTTCTCACGCCACTCTTCTGCGGAGGCTTGCAATTCTGCAGGAATATCTTCGTAACTAAATTTAGTACCTTGTGAAGCTTCATCCCAATAAATTGCCTTCATCTTGACCAAATCCACAACGCCCTTGAAGTTTTCTTCAGCGCCAATAGGAATTTGAATCAAGATTGGGTTAGCTTTCAGACGCAACTTCATTTGGTCGTAGACCTTGAAGAAGTTCGCACCCGTACGGTCCATCTTGTTTACGAAAGCTAAGCGGGGAACCCGATACTTGTTCGCTTGACGCCAAACAGTTTCAGATTGTGGCTGCACACCACCTACCGCACAGTAAACCATGCAAGCACCATCGAGAACGCGCATTGAACGCTCAACTTCAATAGTGAAGTCTACGTGACCTGGTGTGTCAATAATGTTGATGCGGTGCTCTTGAAAATTACCAGCCATACCTTTCCAGAACGTGGTGGTAGCAGCAGAAGTAATCGTGATACCACGCTCTTGCTCTTGCTCCATCCAGTCCATGGTAGCGGCGCCATCATGCACTTCACCAATTTTGTGATTAACACCTGTGTAGAACAAAACGCGTTCTGTAGTAGTTGTTTTGCCTGCGTCAATGTGCGCAGAAATACCGATGTTACGGTATCTTTCGATAGGGGTTTTACGTGCCACTGTTGGTACCTTTTCTTTGCTGTGCGATTAGAAGCGGAAATGTGAGAAAGCTTTATTAGCTTCTGCCATACGGTGAACTTCTTCACGCTTCTTCATAGCGCCGCCACGACCTTCAGCAGCTTCTAATAATTCGTTGGCCAAACGTTGAGCCATGGATTTTTCGCCACGCTTTTTAGCGGCTTCGCGCACCCAGCGCATTGCCAAAGCAGAACGGCGTGATGGGCGAACTTCAACAGGAACCTGGTAGTTAGCACCACCAACGCGACGGCTCTTCACCTCAACCATTGGCTTAACATTGCCCATAGCTGTTGAGAAAACTTCGAGTGGCTCTTTATTTGCTTTTTTCTCGATGTGATCAAAGGCACCATAAACGATGCGCTCTGCAACCGATTTCTTACCGTCCAACATGAGGACGTTCATGAATTTTGCTACTTCTACATTGCCGAATTTTGGATCAGGCAAGATCTCCCGTTTGGGAACTTCACGACGACGTGGCATAACAACTCCTTCAGTTCAGTTAGGGGTGGTCCACATGGATCACCCGCTCCAGTTGCCCTACTATTTAAAAAAAGATATTTATCAATTTTTAAACGGAGCAACCACTTACTTGTCTTTTAAGTCTGACAAACAATGACTTACTGCTTACTGCAAATTCTTAAAACAGCAATTAGGCTGCTTTCTTAGCGCGCTTAGCACCGTACTTGGAACGTGATTGCTTACGGTCTTTAACACCTTGCAAGTCAAGTGAGCCGCGAACGATGTGATAACGAACGCCTGGTAAATCCTTTACACGACC
>CAIKGX010000098.1 GCA_903827075.1 uncultured beta proteobacterium
CCTCAGTTGGCAGCCAAGCTATATCATCCGCAAAGCTCGCTATTTGATCCGCGCCTGAGCCAGCCTTCTGAGCAAATACAGATGTGCTGATAGCAACACCCAATATGGTGCCAATCATGCTCATGAGTAAGAGAAGATAAAACTTGCGAGTCATTCGGAGTTTCTTTTAGTGGCACTGAGGCCAAGTCTGACAACAGAGTCTAATTTATTAGTGCGGCACAAAGTGAGCTTGAAGCTCAACTGTGGAGCAAGGCAAATTATCCCCAAAGTGGAGTAATTTACCTCAGTTTTATGTCGTTTTAGTGACTTATTGGGCTTTAGCCAACAGTTCGACGGTCCATCAAGGCTCTTGCCAATGTGCCAGCGTCCACATACTCCAACTCACCACCCACCGGAATACCTCTGGCAATTCTGGTGACTTTGATGCCTTTGGACTTGAGCATTTCACCAATGTAATGGGCGGTAGCCTCACCTTCACTCGTGAAATTGGTTGCCAGAACGACTTCTTTGACTGGCATGCCAGTATCGGGCTCTTCAATGCGATTGAGTAAGCGGTCAAAATGAATTTCATTCGGCCCCATACCATCAAGCGGTGAAATCCGACCCATCAATACAAAGTAATTCCCTTTAAAGCTCAAGGTCTGTTCCACCATCACCTGATCAGCCGGCGTTTCCACAATGCAGAGCAATGATGGGTCGCGACGATCGTCGCTACAAGTGCTGCAGATTTGGGTTTCTGAGAAAGTATTGCAACGGGCACAATGCCCTACAGTCTCTACTGCTTCACCTAAGGATTTAGCTAGAACAGCGGCGCCATTACGGTCATGCTGCAGTAAGTAGAAAGCCATACGTTGCGCAGACTTTGGCCCCACTCCTGGCAATACGCGTAAGGCTTCAATCAAACGACCTAGGGCGTCTTGTGGAGCTTCATGACGTGCCATTAACTACTCGCAATCAAAATGGCAACTTAAACCCTGGAGGCATCGGCATACCTGCAGTAGCACCAGACATCACTTGTGAGCTAGCAGCCTCTACTTGTTTAAATGCCTCTGTATAGGCAGTTACTATTAAATCTTCTAACATCTCACGATCGTCCATAGCGCCCGGATCAATCTGTACGCGTTTCATTTCGTGTTTGCCAGAGATGGTAACTTTCACCAGTCCGCCAGCAGCTTGACCGATGACTTCTAGCGCAGCCAATTGCTCTTGCGCCACTTTCATCTTCTCTTGCATCTGCTGGGCTTGTTTCATCAAACCCGCAAGGCCACCTTTCATCATCGCTTCTTTTCCTTATGAATACTGGTTATCTATTAAAGAGGCTTCACAGAGCCACCAACTACCTTAGCTCCAAACTCTTTTTCTAATTGCAAAATAAATGGATCTTGCGCAATCATTTGCTCTGCGTTTTGTCTTTTCTCATGATGTATCTGAGCATCCACCTTAGCTACAGTCTTACCTTCAACCTCGCCTTTTTCAATCACGATTTTGACGGGCTTGCCAAAGTGCGCAGTCAGCGCATCGGCTAAGCGTCCAACAGAGGCTTCGGATGCGAGCTGAGGCATTGGAGTGACGATCGTGGCACGCACGCTAGATGCTGAATCACTCCATTCTTGTAACTCTGTCTGAAACGCCAATTGTTGAACCAAACCCCGCACTGGTAACTGGCGCATCAGGGCATGCCAATCTGGGCGATCAACTGAATTAGCGGCAGGTGTAACTAAAGCCGCAGGCTTAGTAACTACTGGTGCTGC
>CAIKGX010000099.1 GCA_903827075.1 uncultured beta proteobacterium
CAACAGTTTTGATCAGCCCGGAGTTGAATTGGGGAAACAGTTATCTGTTCCAATTGATAGAGCTCTTAGAAAAGACGCTGCTATTGATCTGCAGCACATTGACTCCATCACATCTGATCGAATTACCCACCTTAAATCCTATTTCCAATAGTCAAAAAATCTAGCGCTTTTATTGTTGGGCCTAAGGATAGAAAAAATTGCGTTAATAGGATGAGGATTGCGCTTATTGGGTCTCATTTTTTATAGTTTATTGAAACAATAGTAACTATTTACGAGGGGAAGAAGGCGTGAGTATTGCTAAATATCAGCCAATAACTAAAGCCGTATTTCCGGTTGCTGGCTTAGGGACGCGTTTTTTGCCTGCCACTAAGGCAAGCCCAAAAGAAATGCTGAATGTCGTGGATAAGCCTCTCATTCAATATGCAGTAGAGGAGGCGATTGCCTCTGGTATTACTGAGCTCATTTTTGTGACTGGACGCAATAAGAGGTCAATCGAAGATCACTTTGATAAAGCCTACGAGCTTGAGGCAGAACTTGAGGCTAAAAATAAGACAGATCTCTTGGTGATGGTACGCAATATAAAGCCTAGCCATGTAGATTGTGTCTATATTCGACAATCTGAGGCGCTTGGTTTAGGGCATGCTGTTTTATGCGCAGAAAAGCTGGTTCGAGATGAGCCTTTTGCAGTTATTTTAGCGGATGATCTTTTAGACGGAAGGCCACCGGTGCTGTGTCAAATGATTCAGGTGCATAAGAAAAATCATACTTCAGTATTGGCTGTCGAAAAAATCAGACCAGAGAAAAGTTCATCCTATGGGGTCATTGCTGGTGTTGAGGAAGGTGATGGCATCTATAAAATCGATCGGATCATTGAAAAACCACAGCCAAAAGATGCGCCATCTAATTTGGGTGTCGTGGGGCGCTATATCTTATCCCCCAATATTTTTAAGCATATTCGTCAATTAAAACCTGGGTCTGGTGGTGAGTTCCAGTTAACGGACGCCATTGAATCCTTATTGCAGGTAGAAAAGGTAATGGCATATGAGTTCAAAGGGATTCGCTACGATTGTGGCGATAAGCTGGGGTACTTAAAGGCAACTGTTGAGTTCGCATTAAAGCACCCAGAGTTCAGTATGGAATTTAAATCCTACTTAATGGGCTTGGCCAATAAGTCTGCAACGGAGTCAAGATCTATTGAATGGATACCGTAACTACTAGCTTAAAATTTCGAGCGCTTCTAGGAAGGCGTGTATTAGATAATGCCATCAATATGCTTGGTCAGGGCGTAGTCATCTCAGATGAAAATGGCATCATCATCAGTGTGAATGAAGCTTTCACATCAATAACAGGATATGTTCTTAATGACTTTGATGGAAAAGGTTATGGAGAGTTATTCAATGGCCCAAAAACCAATAAAAATACCATAGCCAAAATCGATTTGGCTTATATGGACTTATCTCACTTTTCCGGAGAGATATTGCACTACCGAAAAGGCGGAGCGGCATTTTGGAATGAATTGTCTATTTCCCCAATATTCAATAAGCGAAAGGATATTTGCAACTTCATCATAACAATGCGCGATATATCTGACCGCATCAAAATAGATGATAAAACCAAAAAATTAGCATTTTTTGATCAACTGACAAATCTGCCTAATCGTAATTTATGCTTGGACCGCTTAAATCAGGCGCTTGTTCAAAGTAAGCGCAGTGCTCTTTACGGGGCCTTGCTATTTATTGATATCGATAACTTGAAATTCATCAATGATCAATATGGGCATGAAGTAGGTGATTTATTACTGGCTGAATTTGCAAAACGCATTTCTAATGGTTTGCGGGCAAAAGATACTTCAAGCCGGTTTGGTGGTGACGAATTTGTTGTGATTTTAAATGAGTTTACAAATAATTATTCTGAAACAGCTTGTCAGGTGAGCGATATTGCAAAGAAAATTCTAGCAAGATTGTCGAGTAAATATATATTCACCATAACGCATCCAACGCTGGGGGATAATCTCATTCAATTTGAAAGTTCTGCCAGCATTGGAGCCACTTTATTTTTAGGCAATCAAATTAAATCAAGCAATATTATCAAGCGGGCGGATATGGCAATGTATGAAGCAAAAAAAATGGGTGGAAACCAGGTGAGATTTTATGCGCCATAAAAGGTATCAGAGTAAGGGTGCCAAGTACAAGCTTGCCGCTATCTGTTGCATTAATACATTTGGGTTTACCGTTACATAATGGAACTGACAAACCAGATAATGTATTTAGGGGCAGCTTTAGTGACATTTGCCCTTGCCATCAACTCATCAGTCGAACTAAAGACTCGAGTATCACTCAATAGCTCTGGAATATATTGGTCCATCGCAGGCTATTTAATGACACTCTCTTACTTTTCATTTGTCCTTTTTCCGTGGTCAGCTAAGGCGTTAATTTTCGGAAACTTACTTCAGATGGCCTCCGATATTGCTCTGGGATTGTTGTTTGGGTCGATCTACAGGCAGATTACAAAAAAGCAGCTTGTTTATTTTATTTCGGGAGGTTTGGCAACGATTATGTTGTATCAGTGGGTTGTGAATAGTGGAAATTATGGCTATAGGGTTGAATTCATTGCTATAGCGACTATTTTTTTGTCTACATGGCAATTATATGAATTGCATGGATGCTTTAAAAAAG
>CAIKGX010000100.1 GCA_903827075.1 uncultured beta proteobacterium
AGAAAGAGCCTATGAAATCCCTAGCCAATTATCTTGTTGCCTCATCACTGCTATTTTCCTCTATTGGAAATACGTTTGCCTGTACCGCAATCGTAGTAACCGATCTCAAAGGCAATGCCTACCATGCACGAACAATGGAGTTTAGTTTTCAACTTCCAAGTTCACTGACTTACTTTCCGGTGGGGACGCGAATTGAATCAGCAACCCCATCAGGCAATCAAGGACTCACCTTCAATACAAAATACGCCATTTTAGGTATGACCATTCCTGCAGTCACTACTGCTAAACAAGTATTGGTAATCGAAGGCGCCAATGATCAGGGGCTCAGTATTTCTGGGAATGAATTAAACAATTCCAGCGCGCCACCTGTAGGCAATAACCCATCAATTATTTTGTCAGGAGCAGATTTTGGAGCATGGATTTTAGGCAACTTTAAGACAGTTGCTGAAGTAAAGTCCGCCATGCAAGATGACAAAGTTGAGTTTTGGCTGCCTAAGATCCCAATGGTGGACAACATGGTTTTGCCACTTCATTACGCAATTACCGATAAAGCTGGAAACGGTTTAGTCGTTGAATTTCAGAACGGCAAAAAACAAGTGTATGACAACCCAGTCAATGTATTAACTAACGGTCCTGAGTTCTCTTGGCATTTGACTAACCTAAATAACTATACCCAAAACAATATCAACCAAAATACAGGTCAGCTCGGTAAGCTAAAGCTGGCTACTGAAGATTCGGGTATTGCCTTATCAGCTCTGCCATCGTCCCAAACAGCGGCGGGTAGATTTGTAAAAGCGGCTTTTTATGCAAACTATGTTCGTAAAGCAAAGACACCAGACGAGGCAATCCTCACTTTGGGCCACATTATTAATAACTTTGATAGACCTTATGACTTAACGGTTGATGGCGCTGGTGGAGTAGGGGATGGTCCGCGGACTAATGCCAAGTCTACCGAAGTAACGGACTGGACAGTAATGAATGACCTCTCAAGAAACCTTCTTTACGTCAGAACCATTGAGCAGCTCAATTGGACAGTGATTGATATGGCTAAGTTAAAGGATGTAGCAAAAATAAAAACGGTTTCAACCTATTCTGTGGGACGGGCTGGGGCTGAAGCATTTAATTTGTTTTATCAATAGAATTTTTAAGAATGGTTATGGGTCGTAGATATATGCTGGTAACGGAAACGAATCATTTACGACCTTATTAATGTAGGGCTAATCTTTATCCAGCGCTTCTAAAGCCGTTGGAGCTCCCCAACGTTGTCCATTTCCAAATAGTTTTATTAGGATTGAGCTCACCCATCGAAGGACCAAATATTGTGCATCCATTTTTAGAATCAAATTTAGAGTTAATTAAGTATGCTCCAGCTTTCTTTGCAGTTTCGATCTGCTTTTTTATGGGGTTGGGATGGCTTTTTGGGTCGTACCGAACAGGGAAGCATGGAACAAAAAGTATCGTCGTGAGAGACTCTTTGGCTGCTGCCATCTATGGTATGTCTGCCTTGGTGTTGAGTTTTACTTTTTCAAATGCATCAAATCATTACGATATCCGCAACGAAGCAGTTCGATCTCAGGCTAATGCAATTAAGGAAGTTCATCTATCCACAAGCTATTTACAGGCTGCCGATGAGAAGTCAATCAAAAAATCTTTACTGGACTTGTTGGATTTAAGATTGTCCGCATATCAAGATAACAAAACTATCGATGAGGTTAACCATGGCACCGAGAAAATATCTACACTGGTGAGGCAAATTAATGAGGATGTTGCAAAAGCTTCCTTAAGCGCACCTGCATCTAAAAAATATCTGGTTGGAGAAATTTTAACGCCACAAATGCGCAATCTTGTGACAGTATTTGATGCTGGGGCAATTAAATTCAAATCTCATCCACCACAGCTAGTAATTCATTTTCTATATCTATTGCTGTGCATAGGCGGTATGTTAAGTGGCTATACCATGGCGGTAAAAAATGAAAGCGACTGGTTTATGGCTGTTATATACCTACTGATAATGGGTATCGGCCTCCAGGTGATTTTGTCACTTGAAAATCCAACTTTATTAATGCCCTATGAAGAATTTAATAAAGACCTATTACGCCTAAAAGAATTTATATCCTAGATTTTATTAGGCTAGAAATATATTTAATCGATTCTTAAGCCGTTTAAGGGAAGGAGTATTAACTGTCACTTATGGGTCGGCACCCGTC
This sequence comes from uncultured beta proteobacterium, assembly GCA_903827075.1. Taxonomy (GTDB): domain Bacteria; phylum Pseudomonadota; class Gammaproteobacteria; order Burkholderiales; family Burkholderiaceae; genus Polynucleobacter. The sequence continues at coordinate 2,208 of CAIKGX010000100.1, forward strand.
CAGCGGGGTAAGCAGACCCAGATCCTCAAAACGGCCAACAACAGCCGCATGAATCTCCCTCTAAGAGTAGGCTATTGGTATTGATCAAGACCCTGATCGTCAAAGCTAGTACAGTCGGCCTGACTAATGTCAATTAATCCGTGTTGACAGTAAGTTGCTTTATCAATCTTTAGAAAGACCTAATTAAATGCCCATAGCGCAAAGATTAAGCAAGTGCGCTACCTCTTGTTTTATCTTCACCTGTTTCTTGCTTTTAATACCCAATGACACTTAGGCTGCTGGTAACTCCAATTTTGTATTACCCCAGCGCTCATTGGATTCTCGGACTGTGCCCGTCTCGATAGATAAACCAATATCTTTTATTACTTACGATAAAACGGATTACAGCAAAGCTCAGGATCTTCCGAAAACACTCCGTGAGATTGCCAATCGCCCCATCATTTATAAAGCAGCAAAACTCATGCCAAATGGTGACTTTGTGGTACATGTATCAAAAGATGGTCACTACTATATTTCTGGAGACGTGAATGGTTATCCCGTGCGCTTTATGGTTGACTCGGGGGCGTCTAGTACCTCTATACCCACGAGATATGCACTCAATGCTGGTATTGGTGTTGCGATTGCTAAATTGGTGAATACTGCCAGTGGTTCAATTACCATTGGAGAATCCTCAGGTAATGTACTCACTATTGGTAATACTAGTATTGTTGATGCAAAGATCATGGTGATAGACAAATTAGAGGACGCATTACTCGGCGCAGATGTCTTGAATATATTAAATACTACCTATTCAGATGGGATCATGACAATTAAGGCGCTCGATAAAATTAAATCCAACACCCCATCTAAGAGGTTAGTTGTGCACCATTAGGAATGCTCATATCGGTTAGAGCTCAATCGGGTGCTGCGGCTCGAGTTGATGCTAGAGGTGAGCTTGTAGGTTAAATATCGTCGTCAAGTGACTACTGAGTGATTAGCTTGTATAGGGCTACTCTTTCAGTAGAGAATTAAACGTAGCCCATCAAATTTACCGGTGCATTTGTAAACTCAGCATTAGAAGGAATTTGGCGTCAAGGCTTTTGGAACATATTCATTCTGGAATACAGCCATACAGTATGCATCGCGATAAACGCCATCTGCAAAATATTCCTCACGTAAAAGGCCTTCCTCCTTAAATCCTAGCTTTCGATACACTTTGATAGCACGCTCATTTTTACAATCCACTACAAGCGAAAGCTTGTGAAGATTTAATATTTTGAAAGCGTAGTCCATGCCCAATAAGACTGCTTTTGTAGCGAAACCTTTCCCTTGAAATTTAGGGCTAATAATGAGTTGAAAGTCAGCGCGACGATGTATATGGTTTATTTCGACTAACTCAACTAGACCTACGGATTCTTCGCCATGAACCACAACAAAACGACGTTCAGTTTGATCATGTATATGTTTTTCATATAAATCAGAGAGCTCTACAAAAGCTTCATAAGGCTCTTCAAACCAGTAGTGCATAACCGATTCATTATTATCGAGCTCATGAACAAAACGAAGATCTTCTCGTTCAAGAGGACGTAGTCTTAGGACATTTTTTTTGGTGATTTTTTCGCTCATGCTTAATATTAATACTGATTTATGACCGACATTAAGCTAAGTTTCTGCTAGCTTTCAATTTTTACGCTATTTTGTATATCTCCATTGCCTCTGCCACCAAAAAAGCTAAAAAGTATTTTCTTACCTTATTTATCTTTTAACGACCGATTTGCATCGACTTCCGCCTAATTGCCTAAATCGCTCTATACGGCCCAAATCAGCCAGAAACAGTCATTTAATAAACATCAAATTCATATAAAATATTTTTAATGTCTCTTTGAGCTGACTTAACAACCCGTTAAATCTACCGCCCTAGATTTCGAACCCAGTTCAATCCTTAGGCGTGCTACATGAAATTAAAACTATTAATAGCAGCAATTGTTATTACTCCAGCATTGGTATTGGCTCAAACTGCGCCCAATATGTTGGGCACTTGGACGGCGACATCCAATGCTACGGTCATGGGTACAGCAGCACACCATCAGGTTCCCAATAAAAAAGATGGGGAAATTTATTTCAATAAAGTGCCATTAAAAATGGTTATTGACCGCCAAGAAGGGGTTAATTTTTCAGGCATGATTTCTTCTATTTACTATAAAGAAGTCATTCTGGGGG
>CAIKGX010000101.1 GCA_903827075.1 uncultured beta proteobacterium
ACAAGGCATCATGGGTAGTTACTATGCATTGCATGATGGCGAACAGCCTGAAGAGGCCTCCGCCTGCAGCGAGCATTACATGCCACGATTTGCTGGTGACGCTCTTCCGCAAACCCAAACTGGCACGATCCTAGCTATTGCCGATAAGCTAGAAACCTTGGTAGGGATATGGGGTGTTGGCCTAGCTCCAACTGGAGATAAAGACCCCTACGCACTGCGTCGTCATGCCTTAGGTATTTGCCGTCTCCTGCTAGAAAAGAATCTTGACTTGAGTTTGCCTGAGCTCATTACATTGGCTCGTAAGCAGTTTTTGCAGCAGGATGTGCAAGACAAAGCAAAGCCAGAAGAGGTCTACGCCTTCATCATTGACCGTTTGCGTGCGTACTTGCGCGACCAGTCTGTTGCAGGCAAACCATTTACCAGCGCAGAAATCGATGCCGTATTAAGCCAATCTCCTGCTCAGCTAAATGATTTGATTGATCGATTATCTGCTTTACGTGAATTTAATGCACTGGCAGAAGCCACTCAACTTGCGGCTGCCAATAAACGGATTAGCAATATCCTCAAGAAAACTACTACGGCTATTCCTGCAGCCTGCTCGAGCAAGGCGCTAGTAGATCCAGCAGAAATTGCCCTGTTCCAAGCGCTTGAAAGCATTACGCCCGCATTAAGTTTGGCCTACGAAAAGCGTCAATTTGTTGATCTTTTAAAAGCGCTCGTTGCTTTAAGTGGGCCAATCGATCAATTCTTTGCTGATGTCATGGTGATGGATCCCAATCTTGAGTTGCGTGATAACCGCCTAGCTCTCTTGCAACAACTTCACCAGAAAATGAATCTGATTGCCGATCTCGGCAAGTTAGCATGAGTACCGGCAAACTCATCATTCTCGATCGCGATGGCGTGATTAATGAGGACCGAGATGATTATGTGAAGTCGAGTGCAGAATGGGTTCCTTTGCCTGGTAGCCTAGAAGCTATTGCTCTTCTCAATCAATCTGGTTATCAGATTGCCATTGCCACAAATCAGTCAGGTTTAGCTAGAGGCTACTTCAGCATCAATGATCTTCATGAGATGCACGGCAAAATGGATCTACTACTTAAACCTCTCGGCGGACATATAGATAGCATTTTCTTTTGCCCCCATGTGGATGCCAGCGGCTGTGATTGTCGTAAGCCCTTACCGGGCCTCATGAAAGAAATTGCATTACGCTATAAGAAGAATGACAGCGTCACTCCATTGCTCGGCGTGCCCATCGTAGGCGACTCCTTGCGGGATTTACTGGCTGGAGTTGTCCTGGGAGCAAGTCCGCATTTAGTATTAACCGGCAAAGGCAAAAAAACCTTAGCAAAAGGTGACTTACCAGATGGTACGCAAATTCATGAAGATTTAATGGCATTTGCTAACGCGCTATTACAAGATAAGGTTTAGAGTAAAAAATGATTTATCTACGTTCAACTCTTTTTGCCTTGTTTTTGTTGATCTTTACCCCCATTTGGTCGGTGCTGTGCATACTGGTTTTTCCATTCTTAAATCCTGAGAATCGCTACCGCTTTATTGGTCTTTGGAATAAGGTGGTGATCTGGATACTGCAACCTCTCTGTGGAATTCGGTATGAATTCCGGGGTATGGAAAATATGCAGGCAGTGTTAGATCAGCCTGTTGTAGTGTTAAGCAAACATCAATCTGCTTACGAAACGATTGCCTATATTGCCTTACTTCCAAAACAAGTGTGCTTTGTCTTTAAACGTGAATTACTCTGGATCCCCTTCTTTGGCTGGGCTCTTGCCTTGTTGAAGATGATTCACATTAATCGGGATAGCAAAGAAACTGCTGCGCTCTCCGTAGTAAGCCAGGGGCGCAAACGTTTAAGTGAAGGTAAGTGGATTATGTTATTTCCAGAGGGCACTAGAACCGCTACAGGCTCACATAAACCCTATAGCAAGGGTGGCGCCAGACTGGCAAGTGCTACTGAGGCAATGGTCATTCCGATTGCCCATAATGCAGGCAGGTGCTGGCCAAAGAATAGTTTTCTCAAGCAACCAGGTACCGTTATTTTCTCAATTGGCCCTGCCATTGCCTCTGCTGGCAAAACAGGCGGTCAACTACATCAAGAAGTGGAAAAGTGGATCGAAGCAGAAATGCGCATCATTGATCCAGATGCATATAAGTCTTAAGCAGCCAAAGTTTTAGCCCACTCGATGTAACGATCTACCGAAATATCCTGAGCGCGAGCCTTTAATTCAGGCTCAGTTAGGGAGAGTCTTTCTGAATAAGCAGATAAGTTCGTACGTAGCATTTTTCTTCTCTGGGAAAAAGCTGCTGCAACCACCTTCTCTAAGGCCAGCCACTGCTTAGCACTTAAACTAAAATCTTTCCGTGGAATCATGCGCACTACTGCGGAATTAACTTTGGGTTGAGGATCAAATGCCTCTGGCGGAACTTCTAAAACCAATTCCATGTCATAGCGCGCCTGCATCATTACTGAAAGCCTACTGAATTCCGAGCCGCCAGCTTTAGATACCATCCGCTCAACCACTTCGGCCTGCAACATAAATACTTGCTCATCAATCACATTTGCGGCAGTAACCAGATGAAATAGTAATGGAGAAGAAATGTTGTAAGGCAAGTTACCAACCACCTTACATGGCCACTATTGCTTGGACGGTTTTTTGCCCATTCTAAAAAATCAAATGTGAGCGCATCCCCCTCAATTACATTCAAACCTGCGAGATTTTCTTGGTTCCAGTACGCTACCAAATCTCTATCAATCTCCAGAAGATCCAAGTGATCTAAATTGGCAAGCAAGGGTCTAGTCAATGCGCCAAGTCCCGGTCCGATTTCAATCACATACATCTTTTCACTCGGATTGATTAAGGCAACAATGGAATAAATTACTCCGGAATCTTGTAAAAAATTTTGTCCGAACCGTTTACGAGCACGATGCTTCATTGATGGGTTTTCCTAGCATTGAGTGCTAATTGATAAGCTAGGCGTATAGCCTCCAGCATACTTCCAGAGTCTGCGACGCCCTTTCCAGCAATATCGAGCGCTGTTCCATGATCAACTGAAGTTCGAATAATAGGCAAGCCCAAAGTCACATTCACTCCGCCGCCAAAGGTCGCAAACTTAAATGGGGCAAGCCCTTGATCGTGATACATCGCAATGAAAACATCTACATGTTCTAAGGCTTTAGCATCAAACATGGTGTCACCCGGATAAGGGCCACTCACATTGATTCCTAAACCTTTGGCCAGCTCAATTGCTGGAGTGATTAGCTCAATTTCTTCACGACCCAGATACCCAGATTCCCCGGCATGTGGATTCAACCCAGCCACTCTAATGATGGGCTTAGCAATTCCAAACCGATTACGCAAATCCTGGTTAACTATCTGAATCGTCTCCAAGATATAAGCCTGATTCAAGGTGGCAGGAACATCTTTCAAGGGTAGGTGGGTTGTTGCTAAGGCCACCCGAAGATGAGCATCTTTCTGTAAGCTTAAAAAGCCTGTTGGTAATATCGCACATAACATCATCACAACATGGTCCACACCACACCGCTGCGCTAAATATTCAGTATGTCCCGTAAATAGAGTGGCAATAGCTACACCAGCATCATTGATCACACTCTTCTGAAGAGGCGCCGTTACCAATGCATCAAAGCGCCCATCTAAGCATCCATCAATGCCTGCATTGAGCATATTTAAAACATATTGAGCATTAGCAGGATTTAGCTGCCCAGCAATGACGGGCACCGAAAGTTGGATTGGTTCAATCATCAATCGAGTCAATATCGCATCACTCACTTCGGGTAATTTACATACACTGGCATCACCAAGCAAGGTAATGCGAGCGTCTGGCTGCTCTCTTAAGAATGTGAGAGCCGCGGCGCTAGATACCTCTGGACCAATACCTGCAGGCTCTCCAGAGCTAATAACTAAATTAACGGGAGCTAGATGCTGGATCATCGGCATTAATGATCTTCACCGTGGCGGTATCACGCAATTCGCGCAACCAATCTTGATATGCTTGCTCAAACTTACGTTCACGAATAGCTGCACGAGCAAATTGACGTTGTTTTTCTACCGTTAATTGCGCCTCGCGCCGCTCGAGTACCTGAATCAGGTGCCAACCAAATTCAGTTTTTACAGGATTGCTCACTTCGCCAATTTGCAAACGATTCATTGCCTGATCAAACTCAGGGACCAAATCCCCTGGACCCATCCAACCAAGGTTGCCGCCATTGGCTGCAGACCCATCTTCTGAATATTTTTTGGCCAACTCTCCAAAATCAGCGGTCTTAGCGCGTACTTGATCTCGATAACCTGCCAAGCGCCTTTCGGCATCTTGATCGGTTAAGCCAGCACGACTACGCAACAAAATATGGCGCGATAGCGTCTGCGTCACCATAATATTTTGGGGTGTTGTTTGCGTAGATTCCTGAGGTGCAGCCTGCTGAACTTCAGGAGCACCAGCAACTAAGGCACGGCGATCTAAAACCTTGAGTACATGATAACCAGCTGGACTCTTCACCACGGCATTAGCCACTTGCCCACCACCGGTATTGCGAACAGCCTCATAAAATAATTGGGGCAAACGATCAGGAGTGCGATAGCCCAACTCTTGAAACTTAATTTTTGGATTCTCTTTTGCTGCCATTGCGCCTAGCTGTAAAAAGTCAACATCGCCTCGCGCTTGAACCAATAAAGCTTCTGCTTTTTTCTTAGCCTCAGCTTGTGCACCGGCACCAGCACTCGAATCAGCAGGAATAAAAATCTGTGCGACATCAATCTCCTCTGGGGCGCCCTTGGCAGCTGGAGCCGAGCGCGTGGCGCTGCCGCCAGACATAGCACGGTTACGATCAGTAATAAAGTTATCAATTTCGGCATCAGAGATTTTGATCTTGCCTTCAACCTCCCTCTCGCGATAGCGACTGATGTTCACATCATCACGCAGCATTTGTCGGTAGCGCTCGTAACTACTGCCCGAAGCCTCTATCTTGACCTTCAACTCGGCAAGCGTTAATTTATTCTTAGCTGCAATATCGGCAATGATCTTATCCAACTCTTTATTACTGACAACGACACCTTCCTGCTCCGCATTTTGTAATTGAATTTTTTCAAGAATCAAACGCTCCATCACCGTCTTACGTAGAGTTGGTCCATCAGGTAGCTTGGTGCCCTGCTTTTGCAATGCGGCAATACGATCATCAATCTCTTTACGAGTGACATAACCCGTATTAACTACGGCTGCCACACCATCAATATTTCTAATTTTGCTATCGGGACTCACTGGTGTTTTAGAGCTATCTTGAGCAAGGACAAAACTTGAAGGCAAAATGACCCCTACCAATATGATGGAGGCAAGTAATTGGCTGCATGTATTCCTACGCGTCATTGATAGTTCTCATATGTTGAAGGTGGTATAGGCTTGGAAGTAGGCATATATCCGGGAACATTCAGCTTCATGATATCAACTGGATTGCTTCCAGCGGTACCAAAGCCCCTAAATTCTATTTGGAAAAGGACTTGGGTAGTAGTTATTTGGGTGGTATTCATCACCTGCGAGTACGCTCCACGCAATGTCCAGCAATCCCGCATCCACTCTAAAGCCACCAAGGTATTTAAAGTCTTGGTGGTTAAGGCGTCATACCCCCAACGACCCAATACCGAAACCTCCCGAGTCAGCGGCCATTGACCGGAGACGTTGTATTGGTCAGTTGTGGTCTGAGCTAAGGTTGCCGCAGTATTGTTTTGAACTGAGGCCTGGGTGGGGGGTGACCAAACATTTCGATAGCCAAAGTTCAAGCTTCTGCCGGGTGTTGGACGCCAACTACCTCCTACCGTAGTTTGTACAAACTTATTCAACTGGGTGTTGTACTGCCCGAACATATCTGCGCTGAAGTTACCTAGTAAACGCACCGAGGCAGAACCCAAAGTATCAGAATAGGTGGTGGGACTGGCAATCGTGCCATTTAAACCTACCTTTTGCCCGGTAAAGCTCTGCCTTTGGGCCAATGTCACATTTGCCCGCTCAGCTCCTGTATTGGCCTCGATCATCCGACTCGTAATGCCTCCCGTTAGCTTATTGTTATCCGCTATTCGATCATTGCCAACAAAGGTATTTTCACTAAAAATTTGAGTTACACCAAAACCAGCATCAGCGGT
>CAIKGX010000102.1 GCA_903827075.1 uncultured beta proteobacterium
CCTGCTTTTTTAAGGGCATCAAAGGTATGAGGCACGTTTTCTGGGACCTTGCCAAGGACAATGAATAGGTTGGTAAAGTCGATATGGCCCCCTAAAAGGGTTGAAATGACCGGCATAACGATGTCATTTACTAGGGAATCGACGATTTTTCCAAAGGCCCCGCCAATAATCACACCCACCGCCAAATCTATGACATTTCCCTTGACGGCGAAGTCCCGAAACTCTTTTAAAACGCTCATAAATGCTTTCCTTTCTGTTTGAATATAGATTAACCCGAGATTAACCCCATAACTTTCTTGCTTACCCATATTTTTACTTTAAAATCGGATCTTTAAGCAATTTCCACCTATAAATGCTCTTCCAAGGAATTTTGTAAATGAGTGACAAGCCCTGTATGGACAAGGATCGTCGTAATTGGCTGATCGCTACGTCAGCCGTTGGCGGCGTTGGCGCAGCTGCAGCCCTATATCCTTTTGTTGATAGTTTCCAACCTTCTGAGCGCGCTAAGGCCGCTGGAGCTGCTGTTGAGATCGATATTGCTGGTATGCAGCCAGATGAGATGAGAATGGTGGAGTGGCGTGGAAAGCCTGTGTGGGTTGTGCGTCGCACCCCTGATCAGGTTGCAGAACTCTCTAAGATTGATTCAGAGTTGGCTGATCCAGATTCTTTAAGGGATCCAGCCCAATTTACCCCTCCCTATGCCCAGAATCAATGGCGCTCAATTAAGCCGGAATACCTCGTTGTAGTCGGTATTTGCACTCATTTAGGATGCTCACCAACGCCAAAATTTGAATCAGGTGCCCAGCCTTCCTTGCCCAATACCTGGCCAGGCGGCTTTCTTTGCCCATGTCATGGCTCTACATTTGATATGGCCGGCCGTGTATTTAAGAACAAACCAGCCCCAGATAACCTTGAAGTACCGCCACATATGTATTTGAGCGATACCAAGATTCTGATTGGCGATGATAAGAAGGCCTAAGGAGAGATAAATGGCATTTCACGAAAAAGAAGTCCCGGCAGACGCTTCTGTAGCTCAGAAGGCTTTGGCTTGGGTTGACTCCCGCTTTCCTCTGACGGTAATGTTTGAGCAGCACATGAGCAAGTATTACGCTCCTAAAAACCTCAATTTTTGGTATGTTTTTGGTGTGCTGTCCATTGTGATTCTGGCAATGCAGATCTTTACCGGTATTTTCTTAACCATGAATTACAAGCCTGATGCCGCTAAGGCGTTTGACTCTGTTGAGTACATCATGCGTGAAGTGCCATGGGGTTGGTTGATTCGCTATATGCACTCTACTGGCGCCTCTATGTTCTTCGTAGTGGTCTATTTGCATATGTTCCGTGGTCTAATCTACGGCTCTTATCGTAAGCCACGTGAATTAATCTGGATCTTCGGCTGTGCGATTTTCTTGTGTCTAATGGGCGAAGCCTTTTTTGGATACCTCCTCCCATGGGGTCAAATGTCCTACTGGGGCGCTCAGGTAATTGTGAACTTGTTCTCTGCCATTCCCTTGATTGGTCCAGACCTCTCTTTATGGTTGCGTGGTGACTATGTTGTGGGTGATGCCACTCTGAACCGTTTCTTTGCATTCCATGTCATCGCTATTCCTTTGGTGTTGATCGGTTTAGTGGTTGCGCACATTATTGCCTTGCATGAAGTGGGTTCAAACAACCCTGATGGGGTTGAGATTAAAGATACCCTGAATGCAGAAGGAATTCCAGTTGATGGCATTCCATTCCACCCTTACTACTCAGTTCATGACGTTATGGGCCTGGGTATTTTCATGATGATTTTTGCATGCATCGTATTCTTTGCTCCTGAGATGGGTGGCTATTTTATTGAGGCTAATAACTTTATTCCAGCCAATCCATTACAGACGCCTTTGCATATTGCACCAGTGTGGTATTTCACCCCGTTCTATTCAATGTTGCGCGCAACTACATCTAGCTTCCTTATGCCTTTGTGGATTTTCTTGGCCGTGGTTCTAGGGATGTTTGCTGCAATGTCTAAAGATCTAAAGGTTAAGGGGGCATGTGTTGCTATTGCGCTTGTTTTAGCCGGTGGCTTTTACCTGTTTGATGCCAAGTTCTGGGGTGTTGTGATCATGGGCGGTTCAGTTGTGATCATGTTCTTCTTGCCTTGGTTAGATCATTCACCAGTGAAATCTATACGCTATCGCCCATCATTCCATAAGTATATTTATGGTGTATTTGTGGTGAGCTTTGTGATTTTGGGTTACTTAGGTATTCAGCCACCATCACCAACGTTTGAAAAGATTTCTCAGATTTGCACTATTTATTATCTGGGCTTCTTCTTGGCAATGCCGTTCTGGAGCAAGCTTGGTACTTTCAAGCCAGTCCCAACCCGCGTTACTTTTAAGGCCCATTAATTCACGCCTGAGATATTGGCAAAGAGAAATTAGGAACTAGTATGAAACGAATTCTGCAAACTTTGATGGGTGTCTGCCAAGTAACAATGTTGGTTGCTGCCCTTGGTTTTGGCCTTAACGCTAGCGCCAATGAAGAAGGTTTTCCATTGGATAAAGCGCCTAATCGCGTAAGCAACAATGCTTCCTTGCAAAATGGCGCCAAGCTATTTGTGAACTATTGCTTGAACTGCCATTCAGCAGTGAGCATGCGTTACAACCGCCTGCGTGACATTGGCTTGACTGATCAGCAAATCAAAGATAACTTGATTTTGAATGACGCCAAAGTTGGCGATCTAATGACCATTTCCATGACGCCTAAAGAAGGCAAGGCTTTTTTTGGAAAGACACCGCCGGATTTATCCGTTGAAGCCCGTGCCCGTAGTCCAGATTGGCTTTACACCTATTTCCGTACTTTCTACAAGGATGACACTACCCAAACAGGTTGGAATAACTTAGTTTTTCCAACAGTAGGTATGCCGCATGTTTTATGGCAGTTGCAGGGTGAACGTGCTGCGAAGTTTGAAGAGCGCAAAGACCCGCATGATGAAAGCAGAGTAGAAAAGGTATTTGTAGGCTTTGAGCAGTTAACTCCAGGCACTATGAAGTCACAAGAGTACGACGATAATATCGCCGACTTAGTAGCTTTCATGTCTTGGATGGCTGAGCCAGTGCAATTGGAGCGTAAGCGTCTGGGAGTAATCGTCCTTCTTTTCTTGGCGATCTTCACCATCTTGGCTTGGCGTTTGAATAAAGCCTATTGGAAAGATATTCACTGAGAGTGAATAGAATTTAAAGCCGCTGTTTGTTTTGCGTTTGTTGTATTGAAATAGTAATTTAAGGAAATAAATTTATGATGGTGTTGTACTCGGGGACAAACTGCCCATTCTCGCAACGCTGCCGTCTCGTGCTTTTTGAAAAAGGCATGGACTTTGAAATTCGTGATGTGGACTTGTTTAACAAGCCTGAAGACATCTCGGTGATGAACCCTTACGGCCAAGTTCCGATCTTGGTTGAGCGTGACCTCATTTTGTATGAGTCCAACATCATCAATGAATACATTGATGAGCGTTTTCCTCATCCACAGTTGATGCCGCCTGATCCGGTTGCTCGTGCTCGTGCACGCCTTTTCCTTTTCAATTTTGAAAAAGAGCTATTCATACACGTAGCTGCTTTGGAAAATGAAAAAGGAAAAGCTGCTGAGAAATCACATGAAAAAGCGCGTTTGGCTATTCGTGATCGCTTAACTCAACTCGCACCTATTTTTGTTAAGAACAAGTACATGTTGGGCGATGAGTTTTCTATGTTGGACGTTGCGATTGCTCCATTGTTATGGCGTCTTGAGCATTACGGCATAGACCTCTCGCGTAATGCTGCAGCTCTTTTGAAATACGCTGAGCGTATTTTTAGCAGACCGGCCTATATCG